>NZ_CAUQJB010000014.1:0-111900 GCF_963518325.1 uncultured Vagococcus sp.
AAATTATAGCTGTTGTGCCGTTATTTGTGCACCCGTCATTTAATTACCCGCTTACCTTATACCCGGGATATAACCGAACATTTTGTTATCGTCTATACTAAAGATATCACTTTAGTATAAGCGATTCAGTGAGAATTTAATTAGCCAAGGAGGTGAAAATTAGCGTCGTCTGTGTGTTAGTAGCAGACCATAACTATCGATCAAGAGGAATCCAATAAACTGTATGCGAGCTCACTCATGTTCCAGTTTTTCCGACGGGCACTAAATGATATTTAATTGCCTTGGATAAACATGGGAGATTACCTGATCGCTGGTAAAATCAGTTAATAGGCATGAGTTAATCTTATGTTGTATTCTTCGGTTATGTCTGATTTATATCTCTCCTCATTTGTTGTTGATTTTAAAGAGGGGATTAGCTAGTTTTATCAAAATAGTTGTCTGAATCTGAACTGAGACGAGTCAGTAGACAATTAAAATAGGAGGAAAGAAATGTTTAAGAAAAAAAGTCTACGTGTCATGTTAGTAATTATATTAAGTGTATTAGTGGTGGCGGGGAGTGGGCTGGCTTATTATCGCTTGTCACGTATTCAAGGTAGGATTGAGGCGTCAGTGGTCAACCAGTCAGCAGGTGAGCAGGGACCTAAAGTAGTTGTTTTTACTCAAGACCGAGCATTTAAAAATGAAGTAATGAAGAAGGTGATAGCAGATATTGAAAAAAGCGATATGTATTTAGAAGTTCAACCAATCGAAGCGATTACCAAAGATCTTGATCAATGGGATAAGGTGGTGATTTTTACAACAATTCAATCAAGTGAGCCACCGGAAAATGTGTTGCCAGTAATTACCGAATATAAAGAGGATAAACGAGTGGGGATATTTCTGACGGCTGAATCAGGTGAGTGGGCACATCAACCCGATGATGTAGAAGCCTTTACGGCTGCCTCAAGAAATCTAGACAATGTTGATCAGTTTACGCATCGAATATTGGACTTCATAAAAGAATAAGTGTCAACAAACAAGAGGGAAAACAGCCCTCTTATTTGTGTTTTAAGCAATGATAAACGGTGCTTTCTTTGTTAGTAAAATGCCAGCCTCACAAAGCTCCTTTAAGCAAAGGGATATCCGGGGTTGAGAGGTACGACAAAAGCGAGCTAAAATCTGTTGAGTTATTTCTTTAGGAAGTTTCAGACTCCCATCTTCAGTTGGCTCACTAATAAAATCACTTAAATAGAGTAAAGTGGTCTTAACACGTTCAACAGGAGCTAAAGTTAGAAAATCAAAAAAAGAATAGTGGCGTTGAAAAATATCGGCAAAATTAGTTAATAACAGGGCGTACAGTTCAGGCTGCTGGTTCAATGAGCTTAGTAAAAAGTCTTTCCTTATTTTGACTACTTCAGCCTGGCTACTAATTATTTTTATTGCGTGACCTTTAGTCTGATAGCTGGAAAAGGTATCTAAGCCGAAAAAATCATTTTCAAAAATAAAGGCTGAAATATAATGAGTGCTGTCTTCTAAAATTTCAACTGAAGCTAAACCAGTTTGTAGAAAAAAAAGATAGTCTGCTTTTTCGTATATGTTGATGACATAGTCATCTTTGGCTACTCTCAAGTGTTGATACTGTTGTGTATTTAGCTCAAAAGAATTTAAATAGTCGAGGATGCGTTTGTTGTTTTTAAAATATTCCATTACTTACCCCTCTCACTTTAATGGGTTACAAAAGACATTATAACATAAATGATACAAGGGTTAAGGCCCAAGTTATTAACGATTTTTTTATGATGAAGGGCATGAAAAGTTAGCTTAGTTGATTTTTTTTGCCAAAACACAAAAAAGTCGAAAATATATCTTTTTCGTTACATAATAGTTACAAAATAGTTACATTTAAATGAGAATAGTTCCTAAAAAGGGCACAATTATATTGTATACTTAAGTTGTAGCAAAGAGAGGTGTGTTTAAACCTAAAACATTACCAACAAGAACAGGAGTGTTAAGCAATGAAGACCATAAAATTGGAAGAGGGGGAACGACTATGAAAAATAAATCATTAATAGTAACAACAGTTCTCCTGATTTTGATGGTCTCACCAGTCAAGATTGTAGAAGGGGTGGCTAAGGAAAGTTTAGACGAAGCTTTCAGTAGTGAGGAAACGAGTGTGACAGATAGAGAAGAGCCGGAAACAACGATTGAGAGCTGGACTGAAGAGTCAGCATTTCTAAGTGAAGATGAACTTGACCTAGCTGATAGTTCACTAGTGTTTTCTGACGAGGAAGACGTTAGTCAGGAAAGTCAGTCAAAAGTTAAGGATGAACCAGCTATGGCTAGAGCTCTTCAAGTACAGGATGTGGATGGTTTCTGGTTAGTTGATTCGGCGGCGACTTTAACCGAATTATTAAAAGATAATTCGAAACTTAACTTCCGTTTGACCCAGGATATTGATTTAGGAACACTGGGGTACCGCTTAAAAAATGGGGTTATCATCGATGGCGCTAACCACAAGATTACCTATAATAAAGGTGGTTCATATAACTTAGGTTTTTATGTGGATGAAACAAATGCAACGGTAGAAATACGAAATACTCAATTCGGCAATCTTGATGGGTCAGGAGCAATTGGTTATTACGGCTTTTTGACGGGATTCGACACTGGAATAAACATGAAGTTTATTTTTGATAACGTGGACTACTATTCAAACAATGGTCAAATGATTTACAACCGCAATGGCTCAATTATTATGCGAGGCGACAACAATATTGTTCAAAAGGGAACGGCAGCTTATGCCCAAGAGTGGGCCGAGACAAATTATGTGGAGATTCAGAGTGGGTCAACAACAGTGGCACATTCGTCGAGTTCGGCTTTGGCCTTTATCTGGTCGGTTGGCACGAATACAGGGAATCCTCATGCTAATTCTTCCAAACTAGTTGTTCGAAAAAATGCTCAGATGAACATCAAAACCAGTTCAAGCATGACTTATGATTATCTGGCACCAAGTTATATTGTAGAAGAAAACGCTCATCTAACCATAGATAAAGTGAGTTTAGCATCTGGGGATTTGCGAAATAATTTCTTCTATATGAACCAGACTCAAAAAGTAACCTTTGATTTTCAAAAAAATAGTCATGTGAGCTTTTTACTACCAGTTTCTATTAATACAGGGGCTGCAAGTGGCGGCATGGCGATTGGCGAAGGTGCCAATGTGTCTATTGATGTGGCAAATGGGACAATTTTTAGTCCTACTGCGTCTAGCACCTTCACCTTAGACCTACAAAAGGTTGAACATGTGAGTTTTGCTTCAAGTGGAAAAGGTACTTTGGGGCTAAATGGCGGAGCGAGCCTCGGTAAGAACGTGTCATTTACCAGTAATACAGTCCAGAGAATCGACACTTTTGATGCAAAGGGGGCGGCGACAAGCAGTGCCACGATTTTGCGAAGGGCAGCTGATTTGAGAGGACGTTTAGCAACTTACACCAATGTGGTTGGGTCAGTGGATCCGCTGAGTGTGGCAGAGTTAACCGCACTAGGGAATTCACAAAAACTTGTGTTTAGTCAACAGATAACAGCGCCTAATGCTGTCAAAGTAAGTGCTAGTAATTTAACAGCTACGACTGGGACCCTTCATGCCAGCTCAGTTAATAATGGCAGTGTCGCTACGAATGTTAAGTGGTTTCTCTTTACAGCGGAGGCCGATAGTCATGATGTGACAAAGGCCCAGCAGGTGATTCAACAAGCGGAATTTGATGGGAATAACACGGTGTCAATCTCAACTTATGAGATGACTTTGAGTGATTTAACACCTAACACACGTTATTGGCTTCGAGGGGTGGTTATTAATCAGGTAGGAGAAAGCCAACTAGCTGATGCATATAGTTTCGTGACAAAACCAGCGTTAGATAAAATTCGTGCTGAGGTCATAGATGGACAGTCAGCCTTAATTAGCGGTCGTTTACTTGGTGGGTTATATCAGGGAGTGACAGTTGAATACAGTCAGGATAAGCAATTTCCAGCAGGAGCAACATTTACTACTCAGGCTGAAGTGATAGGTGAAAATAAGCGAATCTTCACGGCTGATTTAGGTGGATTAATTGAAGATGCCACTTATTTTGTTCGATTGAAAGTAGTGGGAATGTCAGGTGAAGAGGTGACATTAGTTGAAACACCACTTACTGAATTTACAACAACCGTTGAAATAATCAATGTGGAAATCCCACTGGAAATGGCATTTCAAACTGAAAACAGTGATATTGGAACAGCTCAGGAAGGCAGTCTGCATTCCGTAGACTATCAACTAGTGAATCATGGTAATGTACCGACAAAAGTTTCACTAATTGGTGTGACTAGCGAAAATCAAGCTGCTGAAGAATTAACGTTACGCCATGATTTAAATGGTGTAACAGGTACAGAAGAATTGGCCTTGCAATTAACCACCAGTCAGGAGTCCTTATTTATTACCAATGAGTTAGAGAGTCGGCCACTTTTGGTAGGGGTATTGGGAATTAATTCAGCCAATCAAGAAGTAATTCGTCTAAATGGAAAGTATTTTAATCCACGAGGGCAGGTGGTTGTTCCAGCTTATAAATTAACATTTAAAGTCGAAATCAACAGATAGAAAAGGGGAATTGGATGACAAAGCAAATGATGAGCACACAGGATACAAAGACGGAAAGCAAGAAGAAAAAATGGTTAATTCTCTTGTTGCTGCTGGGATTAGTGGCAGGTGGAACCTACTACTATTTTTCTAAAAAGACAACACCCATTCAAGTTGTCTCAGGTGATTATCTACCTGATATCAAAGATGCTAAAAAGATGAGTGATAAAGACATAAAAGCGGCTGAACAAAAAGTGGTGGATGCCAGTAAATTTAATATGGTGATTAAATCCCAAGCGACCTTTGAATCAGGTGAAAGTAAAGGCAGTCTTTATATTCAAAATCCTGTGGCCAATGGTTATCCGATTGATGTGGTGATTCGTTTAGATAGGACAAATGAAGTGGTTTATACTTCAGGAGCCATGTCACCGGGCTTTGAAATTTCTGGAGCTACGTTGGACAAAGTTTTAGGCGCAGGAGAGTATCCAGCTACAGCTACTTTTAATATTTACGATCCAGCCACTAATCAAAAACGTGGTCAAGTACAAGCTGGATTAACGCTACAAATTAATGCTTAACAAGGGAAGTAACTGCAATGTAGTAATAAAAAAACAAAGAGGAGCAATAAATTGATGAAAAAAACAACAGTAGCAATAATGACAGGTATTAGCATGATAACGATGGCTCAACCAGCTTTAGCGGCAACCATTGACGGCGAAGGATCAGCAGATGTGGAAATTAACGGGACAATTGGTAAGCTAGATAACACAGATCCAGGAGAAATTATTCCTGAGGGAACCGATGAGTGGATCAATGTGGTAGTGGATACGGCCACAGCTTTTCACACGACGACAGCTAGTGGTCATAAGTCGATTGAATCAGCGGATTACCAGATAGAAAATAAATCTGGTCGCGGTGTTCAGGTATCTTTAGGCGCAATCCAAGGAGAACCTAAATTGGTAAATGTTTTAAGCATTAACGGAACTGTCAACGGGAATACGGCCATAGCCCCGACGCCAAGAGATTTAGTAGTCAACAATAGTTTAACTGATTTAAGTAATTCGGGGGCTTGGATGACCTTAGGAAATAAAGAGGGGCGCTTAAATATTGCCACAGATGAAGCCAATGCTTTTGGCAACACGGCCACCTTTAATTACACAGGGGAAACAATTGCTGATTTACCAACGGATATTAATGAGGCAACGACAGCTGAAAATTATACCTTAACTTTAAAATTTAAGTCGATTCAAGCTGATGGCGTAACCGTAGGTGTGTAAATTACTAATAACTGAATCATAGAATAAAAAAAACAAAGAGGAGCAATAAATTGATGAAAAAAACAACAGTAGCAATAATGACAGGTATTAGCATGATAACGATGGCTCAACCAGCTTTAGCGGCAACCATTGACGGCGAAGGATCAGCAGATGTGGAAATTAACGGGACAATTGGTAAGCTAGATAACACAGATCCAGGAGAAATTATTCCTGAGGGAACCGATGAGTGGATCAATGTGGTAGTGGATACGGCCACAGCTTTTCACACGACGACAGCTAGTGGTCATAAGTCGATTGAATCAGCGGATTACCAGATAGAAAATAAATCTGGTCGCGGTGTTCAGGTATCTTTAGGCGCAATCCAAGGAGAACCTAAATTGGTAAATGTTTTAAGCATTAACGGAACTGTCAACGGGAATACGGCCATAGCCCCGACGCCAAGAGATTTAGTAGTCAACAATAGTTTAACTGATTTAAGTAATTCGGGGGCTTGGATGACCTTAGGAAATAAAGAGGGGCGCTTAAATATTGCCACAGATGAAGCCAATGCTTTTGGCAACACGGCCACCTTTAATTACACAGGGGAAACAATTGCTGATTTACCAACGGATATTAATGAGGCAACGACAGCTGAAAATTATACCTTAACTTTAAAATTTAAGTCGATTCAAGCTGATGGCGTAACCGTAGGTGTGTAAACAATTCTCTTTCAACAAGGGGGGAAGTTAAATAAGTAACCATCTAAAATTTTGGTGTTGCTTACTTGTAGGCACGTTCTTTTTAACAACACCTGTTTATAGTGCGGAAGTAACCGTTGATGTTCATGGTGAAATAGGGACTACTAGGGATGAAGGTTCCGGTAGTCCTATAGAGCAAGGGCAACTGTCTGAGGGAGAGTTGGCCGAACCGTATGAGCAAGTTATCGAATTAAGTCATTTACCTAAAATGGGTATGGCGGATTCGTATTGGGCAATTATTGGCGGAGGCTGCCTGATATTAATGGGGTGCCTACTGGTGTTTTGGAAAAGGCGAAAGCAACCAAGGATATAAGTGAGAAGTCGAAGGGGATGTTCTTCGACTTTTCGTATTGACAAATCTCCTTATAAACGGTATTCTAATATATGTAGTCAAAGGGTTCCTTAGCTCAGTTGGGAGAGCATCACCTCGACAAGGTGGGGGTCGCTGGTTCGAGACCAGTAGGGACCATATTAACACGCTCTATCCTTTTATCAATAAGGGGTAGAGCGTTTTTCTTTATTTGTGGGAAGCCACTTTGTCAGTCAATCTTGCCGTTTTCCCATTTTTATGGCGTATAATAAAGACGAAGGAGTGTGCTTAAATGACCAGTAAAATTGAACGAAATGATCCCTGCCCTTGTGGATCAGGGAAAAAATACAAAAAATGCCATTTATTAAAAGAAGATAACCCTTTTAATTCAGATGATCGAACAGCACCTACTTTAAAGCAGATGATGCAACAGGCGGAAGTCACAGAGTGTTTTTATCCAGATAGATCGACTTGTAGTTCAGAAAAACTAAAAGTTCACACCATCCAGCGCTACCGATTATTGCGTAACTTAGGCGAGAAGGGGCAATTAATCATGCCTGTGAGAGATGAGCAGTCTGATGTAATGGAAACTAAATTAACCAGGGTTGGTAAAAATGAAGGAATGATTTTTTATGGGTTTTGTCAAGTTCATGAGCAGGAGATATTTGCTCTCATTGAACATGAAGCTTTTGATCAGTCGCTGAAACAAGTTTTTTTATATAATTACAGAACCTTTGGGAAGGATACAACTACTAGACGAGAGGCTTATAACTTGCAGATGATTGCTTTTGCTAATTATTCTCAAACAAATGAAAAACGGCAGTTATTGGAAGAGACGGATCCTCAAAAATTAGCGATACGAGATAGCGAACGGGACAATCAATTATTTGATAAGGCCATCCAAACAGGGCAGTTGGATATATTTCATTCGCTGGTATTTGAATTGGATTATGAGGTTGAGGTGGTGGTATCCAGTGTTCTGGAACCTGAGCGAGACTTGATCGGGAATAAAATTAACGATATTTATTCGGATAACCCTGAGGATGTTTTGGCTAAGCTCTTTCTGAATGTTTTTCCAGAAAATGGAAAAAGTTACATCATTCTTTCATGGTTTAAACGGGATGAGGAGCGTTACCAAGACTATGCTCGTCAGTTAACTGACTTATATGAAACGAATCAGGCTCAATTTTTAAACTATTTAAATAATAATGTTCTTCGACACTCCGAAAATCTCATTATAGGCTCCAGATTATGGAATAGTTGGAAAGAAAAAGGATTAGCACGAAAATTTGAAAAAGATTGGGACGATAATGCCCATCGAGTGGTGTCGCCTACCCTTAATCGGTTGTACAAAGGGAAAGATTTGATTGAAGAAAAAAGTTACCAGTTATTTATGCCATTAGAAGACCTTTAATTAGGTCTTTTTTTTTTATGAATTTTGCTAAAGTTAGTGATATAATTAATTTGTTAAAAAATAAGGGGGAAGTGTGCAATGAAAACATTAATAGTTTATGCTCATCCGAGAAAAGAAAGTTTCTGCCAGGGAATTTTAGAAATGGCAGTGTCCACGTTAAGTACTGGTGGCAATGAGGTTATTGTCAGAGATTTATGTGCTATGAATTTTGATCCGGTTCTAAAGTCAGAAGAAACGATTCACATTAGGGATGGTAAGTTTACCCGTGATTTAGATGAGCCTTTAGCGGATGTCAAGGTGGAACAGGAGTTAATCATCGAGGCCGATTTACTGATTTATATTTTCCCTATCTGGTGGAATGCCATGCCAGCTATTATGAAAGGTTATGTTGATCGTGTCTTTTCTCATGGTTTCTTCTATAATATGGATGGTAGCCCTGACCCTCGCTTAAGTGGCAAACAGGCTTACATGATCAGTACCACAGGACAACCACAGGAATCAAGCGATACTAATGGATTGAATGATGCCATCAGACGCTTATCTTCTGAGTGGATGTTTACGGATAACAATGGCATCAAGTTGTTAGGCCACGATATTTATGGCTCAGTACCTTATTTAGAAAAGGACAAGCTGAGGGCAATCTTAAAAGAAATAGAGGATAATTTAAGGGGCTTAATCAATCAAACAGAGTGATACTGACATTTTTAACCGTTGATTCTGAATGGTTTTAAGTGTCTGTAGTGTGAAAGAAGGGAAAATGATGAACAAAAGAATAGTATTGTTGTTGGTGGCTCTGGGGAGTCTGGTTGGTTGTGGGAAATTGCCTAGTCCTGAGAAGCAAAAAGTCGTTAATTTAATGGAAATTAATGAAATAAGTTCCATGGATTCAGCCAACGCTTTTGATGGTGGCAGTTTTATTGCGATTACTCAAGTCATGGAAGGCTTATACAATTTAGATGAAGAAGACCAACCGGTTCCAGGAGTGGCTAAAAGCGTTCCGCAGGTCAGTGAAGATGGTTTAACTTATACGATTGATCTAAAAGAAGAGGCTAAGTGGTCTGATGGTACATCTGTTGTGGCTGATGATTTTGTTTTTGCTTGGCAAAAAGTTGTTGACCCAGCTTTTGGTTCAACAAGTTCGATTTTAATTAATGGCATGATAAAAAATTCGGCTGATATCATTGAAGGACATAAAAAACCAACTGAATTAGGGATTAAGGCAATCGATGAACAGACTTTAGAAATCCAGTTGGAGCAGCCCGTTCCTTATTTTCAGTCGGTGTTGACGTTTCCCACCTTATTTCCACAAAAAAGGGAATTCGTTACAAAAGAAGGGGGAAAATATGGGCAGGATAGCGAGCACCTATTATATAATGGAGCTTTTAAATTAGCGAAGTGGGATGGAACGGGGCAAACTTGGTCTTATCTGAAAAATTCAAATTACTGGAATTCCGAAACGACCAATGTTGATGAAATCACGATTCAGGTCGTGAAAGAAACGGATTTAGGCGTAAAATTGTATGAGAGGGGAGAACTGGATCGAGCAGTGTTGTCAGGTGAATTTTCTCAACAATACCAAAAAGATGCTGCTTACACCAGCGCCCTGGACTCCTGGGTCCATTATCTTAATCTCAATCAGCAAAAGGGTGAGAAAGAGACGATATTTGCCAATGAAAATATTCGCAAAGCCATCGCTCTTGTGATTGATAAGGAGCACATTGTTAAAGATATGTTGAAAAATGGTTCTCAGGTGTTAAATGGTTATATTCCAGCCCAATTTGTCAAAAATCCAGAAACTCATGCTGATTTTCGTCAGGAAAATGGGGAGTTAATGGTGATGGATCAAAAGAAAGGTCAAGAATATTGGCAAGTTGGTTTGGAGCAGTTAGGAATAAAAGAGATGGAGGTAGAGTTGATAGGCTCTGATCAGGACGAGAATAAAGCCATCAGTGAATACTTGCAGTTTGAATTGGCGGAACAATTACCAGGTTTAACGGTCAGAGTTAAGTTAATGCCAGAGAAAAATCTTTTAGAAACAAAAGAACAAGGTGATTACGATATATTACTAACAAGAAGTGGTCCGGATTATCAAGATCCTTTAACCTTTTTAGATAGTTTTAGAACGGACAATTGGGGAAATAGTGGTAGTTACGCCAATTCGGTCTTTGATAAACAATTAACCGAAGCGGATGGATTAACTAATCAGGTTGCTAAACGTTGGCAAGTGTTGCGACAGGCAGAGCAAACATTAGTCAATGGTGGTGGGGTGGTTCCGCTGTATCAATCGGCTAATACTGCTCTTCAAAGAGAAAGGGTGACAGGATTGGTTCATCATTTATTTGGCCCACCAAATAGCTATACCAAGTTACAACTTAACTAATTCAGAAACGGCTAGTAACCTTTCTATAAAAAAAGCAGACAAGTCTGCTTTTTTTATGTATCATGACGTTTAGGCAAAAATTTAATGGCAGTCAGTTCTAGTAGTAAAACCGCATTAGTATCGAGAATACAATAAAAATCAAAGCCATTTGTCACTTCTAAATCAAAGACCTTCATCTTTGGGCGACTGACTTGGGAAAGGTACTCATGAGATTCATAATCTAGGGGTTCACTGCTGTCAAAATCTGCGTAAGCGTAAAAAATAGCGCCGTTGTATCGATTAAAATCAATTTGTTTGACCTGATAAAAATTATCCTCTATTTCAGGGATTTCAATCCGAAAGGTCACTGACTGACTTTCCAGAAAACTTTCTTCTAAACTGAGATGAGGTGGAAAGTAGTTAACGTTCCACAACAATAATTGATAATTGTTGTAATGTTTGGTTAACATAAACTCATCTCCTAAGGCCACTACTTTGCCTTTTAAGCGACTGGCCAGTGCTAAAACATGGAATGCGGGTCGTTTGCCTATATAATTGTGAAAGAGTTCAAGTCCGTCAAATTTGATTGGTTTGGTATTTTTACTACGTTCAAACTGCTCAGTATTTAACCAAAAACCATAACCTGATACAATTAAATCTAATTTTAAAACTTCTTGAAGGACCAGTGCCCCACGAAAGAAAGAACCGTTTGTTGCTCGACTTTTGCCTGTGAGTGTGTTCCATTGGGACAGATAGAGAGGCAATGACACATGCCAAGCATCTAACCGTTTTTTGATGTTTTGGGCTTCTTTAAAGACGAATTCATTAAAGTTCTCTATGTTTGGAATAATCGTTTCATTTTTTTCATAAGTATAATTAGGTTCAGATTGAAAGGATAAAAAGTCGCACTTAGGAATGACGCGTTTCAAGTAACGATCTTTTAAAACGGGATCATGAACATCGTAATCAGGGTAAAACAAAGGCAGTTCAGCCCCAATTTGAATCACTGGGTTAATGTGTTGGACTGTTTCATAGATTTCAGAAAAGATCCGAATACTGTTTAATAACTCGTGTTGATTAAACTGGCAGTCAATCTTCCAATTGTTGAAAAAATCAGTTCCTTTTTTCTTTTCAACATGCCGTAAAAAAGACTGTCGATCAGTTTTATAAAAATAGGAAATCGTCTCGTAATCTGTTAAAGAAAGCTGGTAATAGATGCCGAGTTGATTTTTTTCTAAAAACTCTAAAACCATGTCGAACTTAGCAAAAGGTGAAAAAATCGATAAACTTTCCTGTTTATAAACCGTGTAGCTGTCAGGTGATTCAAGAAAGAGATTTTGGATGCCAATGTAGCGAATATCAATCGCTTTTTTTGCGACGAGTATTTCTGTTTGGGTATCAGTGTTAAGCAAATCTTCTAAGGTATTTATGTGAATAATCACGTCGGCGTTAATTTGGTTGCGGACGTTCTGAGTGTGGATCGCTAATTTTTTATGGGTTTCCACCCGCTCAATATCAGTTGTTTCATCTTGTGGCAAATGGGCATAGTAATAGAGTGTAGCTAAAATATCTCGATCATCGGATTCTAACGAGTTAGTTTCAGCAGGTTGAGCCCGCTCAGGTGTCTCGTCTGTTTTGAAATAATGTTGCCGGTAAGTTGAGGGAGACTCGCCAAAGAGCTTTTTAAAGTGAATGCGATAAGTTTTGCTGTTACTAAAACCATTATTCAAGGAAATTTCGTCAATATTTAGACGAGTATGTAGCAAGTCCTTTAAACTTTGGCGGACACGTAAATTGGTTAGGTAGTGGGAAAAATAATAACCAGTCTCAGCTTTAAAGAGTTTGGACAAGGCTGACGGTGACATGAAAAAAGTGGAGGCCACTTGCTCCAATGCCAAGGGTTGTTGATAGTTTTGTCCGATGTATTCGATGATTTCGATGATTTTATCGTTATAAAAATGATAGTTATAATAACTGGATTCCTTTTGAAAGAACTGGATCAGCAAGAGAATGATTTGGTGTAAATTCATGGAGATTCTTAAATCTTTAGTAGTTTCAGCACTGTAATGACTGAGAGAGAGTTCAGCGACGTGTTTACGTAAATTATAGATAGCCTCACGTTTTCCAGTTTCTAATTGTTTAGGGAAAAGTTCAAAGTTTGTCGTAAAAAAGCGCGGGTAAAGAGAGGAGAAAAAGAGACTGTCAAGCTGCAACTCAAATAACACACAATCCTCTCGAAAAACCTTAGAAATTTTGAGACTGTCGTGGGGATTAAAAATCATCAGATTGCCATCCATAATCGCGTGCTCCTGACCATCTGCTTGGACCATCATGTCACCTTTGACTAAAAAAAGAATGGTAGTTTCTTTAAATACGAGGGTCTTTCTACTAGCAACTGGCAAAAGTGACAAGTGGTATTTTTCGTTCATCATCGGATATTCCCTCTCTTCTTGTGAGTGTTTTCCTTATTATAGCACGCTTTAGAAAGAAACGTCCGTTAAACGTCGATTTATTTTCAAATTTAAGAGTGTCAAGAATTAGAAAGTTGTAATTGGAAATGATGGTTCTATAAAGTTGGTTGACCACGCTTACAATTGTATTAAGTGGACGAAAGTCTATCAAACAAAATAGGGTAGTTGAAAGGATGGGTAAGAGATGAATGATGCAGCAGCATTGGCGTTATTGAAAGACGTTGTCAAAATGGAAACAGTTCTAGGCAGAGAGCAACTCGTGGCGGATAA
Source organism: uncultured Vagococcus sp. (assembly GCF_963518325.1). NCBI lineage: Bacteria > Bacillati > Bacillota > Bacilli > Lactobacillales > Enterococcaceae > Vagococcus > uncultured Vagococcus sp. Next base: position 13,421 of record NZ_CAUQJB010000014.1, read on the forward strand.
GTTAGTAGAACTGTTTAATGAACATGGAATTCCTTCTGAGACGGTTGTATACAGCGAGGGACGACATCAGCTAATTGTGACCTTGAAAGGCAGTCACCCTGGTCCTGTATTAGGTTTTTCTGGTCATATGGATGTGGTACCGGTAGGAGAAGTACCATGGACTCATGGCCCATTTGAGGCAGTCGAAATGGATGGGCTTTTGCATGGGCGAGGAACCTGTGACATGAAGGCGGGGTTAATCGCTCAAGTAGCCGCATTGACTCGGTTAAAGGATGAGGGCGCAAGTTTTAATGGAACGATTAAACTTTTGATTACTGTAGGGGAAGAAACGGCGGCAATTGGAGCGGGGCAGCTGACTGATTTAGGATATGCAGATGACTTAGATGCTTTAATTATCGGGGAACCCTCATCTCTTGATGTAGTGATTGCTCACAAAGGGGCTCTTTGGCCACAAATAACCACATATGGTAAGACCTCACATGGCTCAATGCCTCAGTTGGGGATTAATGCCATTGATCACATGATTCAAGTGATGAATCAATTTAACAAGCAATTTGATTTTTCTCTTTATAAAGATGAGCTTTTAGGCGAGTCAACTGCTAGTGTAAACATTTTTCAAGGTGGGAATGGGGCCAATGTGGTACCAGATAAATGTGTGGCAACCATAGATATCCGGACGGTGCCCGGGCAAAATCATGGAGAGTTAAAGGTGGCAATTGATAAGTTGCTCAAGAAGGTGGGGGAGGAGATTCCAGATTTCAAAGGTGAGGTGAATTATGTGAATGACTTGCCGGCGATTCGCACAGAAAAGGATCATCCCTTCAGCGTTTTGGTTACAAAAGTAGTGAAAAACGTGGCCAATAAGGACCCGGAGATTAAAAGTCTGACAGGTTACACAGATGGTTCTGAATTTGGTCGTGCTAAAAAAGAGTTTCCTATTTTAATTGTCGGTCCAGGAGATGTGACTTTAGCTCACCAACCAAATGAAAATGTGCCAATTGATCAATTTTATCAAATGATTGAAGTTAATCGTCAAATTGCGTTGGAATTTTTGAAATAAGTAAGTTTTAAATAATGTGAGTTAGAGAAAGTGTAAGGTGAGGAATTAAATGAAAAAGAATAAAATTTTTTATGGTTGGTGGATAGTAGCAGGCGCAGTAGTTTTAACTAGCACTTTAGTGCCTGGTGTTGTGGCAATGGCAAATAAGTTTTTAATACCCGTAACGGAAGAGATGGGCATAAGTCGAAGTGCGTTTACCTTAAGTAATACCATTTTACAAGCAATGGGAATCTTTTTATCTCCTTTTGTTGCGAAGAAAATCACAAAAGGGAATTTGCGAAATATTCAAAGTATCGCAATCGTTATTTTTACCTTAGCATATGCTTCCTACGGCTTAGCAAAAAGCCCAATTCACTTATACATGTCATCCTTCGTTATTGGCATTTGCTATTTGTTTTCAACGATTATTCCAATAAGTATCGTCATTACCAATTGGTTTGAAAAAAAGCGTGGCTTGGCCATGAGTATTGCCATGACGGGCATCGGAATTGGTGGAGCCATTCTTAGTCCACTGATTACCTTTTTCTTGAATACCTTTGGCTGGCGCAGTAGTTACATGATATTGGCAGCTATTTTCTTAGTGATTGCCTTACCTATTTCTTTATTTGTTTTCAAAAAGAAACCTGAAGAAATGGGCTTAAAGCCATATGGAGCTGATGATCAGCTCGATATCGGGCAAGGAAATAAAAAAGTCTTTAAGACGGAGACGGTTAACCTGCCAACGAAAAGTATTTTTGGCAAACCTTTCTTTGTTGTTTTATTAATTGGGATGGTGTTAAACGGTATTATTAACAGTGGGGCATTAGGTCAGTTTCCACCAGCTCTCGAAGGGTTGCAAGGCCCTGCGATAGCGGCTGGTGTCATGTCGATTTACTCCTTAGTAGGGATTGCTGGCAAGTTGTTGGTCGGTTGGATTAACGATCGTTGGGGCGTTGTAGTCAGTTCTATTTTTGGTTGTGGCACCTTTGGTCTAGCATTTGTCTTTATGTTGTTTGGCGATCGTTTATTCGCTGTGTATGCCATGGCGATTGTTTTTGGCTTAGGGATTGCCATTGGGTCAGTTTCCCCCCCTCTCGTGACCTCTTCAATTTTTGGTACGGAGCAGTATGGTGAGGTTTATGGCTATGTCAGTAGTGCCATTCAAATAGGTATGTCAGTCGGTTCCTTGTTAGTGGCTTCCATGTATGATGCAACGGGTTCCTACCGAATTGCCTGGATAATGTTGTTGGTCTTAACAGCTTGCACACTAATGAGCTGGATTGGGGCGTATTACCAGTCACGTAAATACTGTGCTGGAGCTACCGTTGAAAAAGTCGTAACAGAAGGTTAATGGAATGAGCTCTTGATAGAGACAGGTGATGAGTGCCGATTGTTTTTTTAGATAATATCACAGGGCTCTTTAAATTTTTCAAATGGAAGGAAGAATGATGATGAAAGAATTGCAAAAACGCTTAAGTCAACGATTGAAGGAAAAGGAGTCAGAGCTAATTAAATTACGACGGCATATGCATGAATACCCTGAACTCTCATTTAAAGAAGCGCAGACTGCTAAATTGATTGCTGATTTTTACAAGGGGAAAGACTGCCAGGTTCAAACAAATTTCGGTGGTGGTTATGGCATTTTAGTTGATATTCAAGGGGAAAAACCTGGCCCAAGTTTAGCCATTCGGGCTGACTTTGATGCTTTACCGATTCAAGAGGATACTGGATTGCCTTTCGAATCGAAAATTCCAGGTGTGATGCACGCTTGTGGTCACGATGGTCACACAGCTTATATGCTTATTTTGGCAGACTGTTTGATTGAGTTAAAAGAAGAGTTACCAGGTCGAATTCGGATTTTACATCAACCGGCGGAAGAAACGCCGCCAGGAGGCGCTTTGGGAATGGTCAAGGCTGGATGTTTAGAGGGCTATGATCATGTTTTAGGAGCCCACGTTATGACGACAATGAATGTAGGGCAGATTGCGTATCGTGAAGGTCCTACTCAAACAGGGAGAACTACTTTTAAGGTGTCCTTGCAAGGAAAAGGCGGCCATGGGTCAACGCCTCAAGATGCCAACGATACCATTGTAGCAGCAGCTCAATTTGTTACGGCTGTTCAAACGATTGTCAGCCGACGGGTAGATCCATTTGATACGGTGACTGTCACGATTGGTTCCTTTGATGGTAAAGGGTCGGCTAACGTCATTAAGGATAAGGTTGAGCTTGTTGGTGATGTCCGAGTCATGAAAGAAAGTTCTCGTGGGTTAGTAGAGCGTGAGTTCAAACGTTTGTTAGAGGGGATTTGCCTGGCTTTTGGCATTAGTTATGAATTGGACTATGCTCACGATTATCCTGTGTTGGTGAATGATTCAGCCCTAACAGATATGTTTGCACGGGTCACTAAGGAGGCTGAGATTGCCAATGTAACGGAGGTCTTTCGTTGTGATCAACAAACTCCGTCGGAAGATTTCGCCTATTATGCAGAAGAAAAACCAAGTTGTTTCTTTTATGTCGGGGCGACAAAAGCGGGGGAGCCTTTTTACCCTCACCATCATCCTAAATTTACGATTGATGAGGATTGTTTATTAATTGCTGCAGATGTGATGGGAAATGCTGTTTTAACTTATTTATTTGAAGGTGTATAATTAAAGAATCAGATGGATGAAAGGAATGAAGACAATGGAGATGAATAAGTTAATTTTTGAAGAGGCTAAAAAGATTCTACCAGAGATGATTAGCACCCGGAGAGCCCTTCATAAAAACCCAGAAACCGGATTTGATTTAGAGCATACAGTGCCTTTAGTATTGAAAAAATTAACAGAGATGGGGTATGAGCCTAAACGCTGTGGTAAAGCAGGCGTAGTAGCAACCATTGGCGATGGAGGAAAAACCTTTTTGCTAAGAGGAGATATGGACGCTTTACCGATATTGGAAGATACGGATCTGGATTTTAAATCCACTAATGGCAAGATGCATGCTTGTGGTCACGATACTCATACGACGATGTTATTGGGGGCAGCTCAATTACTGAAAAATCATGAAGATGAGATTAATGGTACGGTAAAATTGATGTTCCAACCAGCAGAAGAAATTATGCTTGGCGCTAGCGATATGATTAAGGCTGGTGTTTTGGAAAATCCTCACGTGGATGCGGGAATGATGATTCATATTATGCCAGGGCTGCCAATGGATGATGGGACACTTTTAGTGGCAAATAAAGGAAAGGCATTGTCCTCTTGTGACTGGTTTGAAATTGAGCTATTTGGTAAAAATGGTCATGGCTCCATGCCTCAAAATGCCATAGATCCGATTATTCCAGCTTCCAATATCCACTTGGCCTTGATGGAAATTCAGACGCGAGAATTGCCAGCAGATGCCTTAGTGGCTCTGACGGTTGGGGAGTTCCATGCAGGAAATACGTCAAATGTTATTCCGGAAACAGCTATCCTTAAGGGGACATTGAGAACTTACGATGATGACATGCGGGTGGACATCAAAGAACGCATGACTGAAATTGCTGAAAGCATCGCGAAAGCCTATCGTTGTAAAGCCGAAACCCGCTTCTTGGCAGGTGCACCTACATTAGTGAATGATCCAGAGATTGTCGATCATGCAGAGAAAATCTTACCAGCTGTCGTCGGTGAAGGGAAAGTGATTGCATTTAGTGATTTGCCTAATATGGGCGTTCAAATGGGATCAGAAGATTTTGCTTATGTCAGTCATGAGATTCCATCGGTCTTAATAGGCTTGGCGGCAGCGGATAGTCGGTTATCAGAGCCCTATCCTGTCCATCATCCAAAATTAGTTGTCAATGAAGCTATTTTGCCTTACGGTGTGGCAGCTCATGTCAGCATGGCCTTGAGTTGGTTAAATGACCATCATGAATAGTTAGTTGGTGAGGGATAACAAAAAAAGAGTCAACCTTGTTTCCAAGGCTGACTCTTTTTTTTTAGATTTATTTTAGGTTAAAGGCATCTGTTAGCGGTGACATACGGGTGAACCTTCCTTTGGCTCGTGTGTGCTGGTCAATCATTGGGACTAAGCGAGTGAAGTGTTCGGTTTCAGTATGGGTGGTCAAAGCTTCTTCATCTGGCCACTCTTCAATAAAGATGAAATGACCTGGATCTCTTAAATCATGGTAGAGGTCATAGGCAAGACAGGCGGGTTCTTCTTTGGTTCTGGCAACAAGTTCCTGATAAAGTGGCAAAACAGTGTCAATGTGTTCAAGTTTTATGAAGTCTTCAGCAATTAGTTTTAGCATGGGTATTCCTCACTTTGTGTTAGTTTTCTTTAGAATACCACAAAGAAAGGAAAGTTGCTTGTGCGTTTTATTTGCATAAAAGTAGTTTAGTTGCTAAACTACTTTTATGCAAATAAATAAACAGACATCACTATTAGGTGGTATCTTTCAACAGTTACGAGAGCTAGAGCGAACACCTCGGCATATTCCGGGGGTTGGTCAAGTCTCACCGAGTGAGTTCCATCTTATCGAACAAATCGGCTTGGAAGGAAAGGTCACAAGCAAGGAACTTAGTCAGCAGTTGAATATTACCAAGGGAGGTATCTCCCAGTTATTATCAAAATTAAGCAAGGAAGAGTGGATTGAAAGAGAGGAAAATCCAGAAGACAAGCGAGCCGCTTATTTAAGTTTGACTCCTTTAGGTGAATTGGTTTTTAGGGAGCATCAACGGGTTCATCAACAGTTTAATGAGGCACTTAGCCAAAATTTGTCAGAGCTAGAAATAGACGCATTTAATAAAGGTTTAGGTATACTGAACCAGGTATTAGCTCACCAATTGAAAGTAGAAGGAGACGGTCATGAGGAATAAGATATTGATTATTGGAGGACACGGCCATGTGGGGAGTGTCATTACGAAGACTTTAGCAAGGCGTTATGAAGACCGGTTGGTGTTAGCCGGTCGCGATTTAGGAAGGCTAGAAGTCTTTAAGGAACAGTCAGGTTTGTCTGTTGAGCTAATGGCCTTTGATATTCAACAACCTGCCAAGAAGAAGCAGTTTGAAAATATTTCATTAGTAGTAGTTTGCATTGACCAGCAGAGGGTTGATTTTGCCTTATTTTGTCAGAAAATGGGAATCGATTATGTAGACGTTTCAGCGAATGCAGCTTTTTATCATAAACTGGCAGCGGAAACCATTGAGTCGGAAACTGGATTAGTCTACAGTGTGGGGATTGCGCCAGGTATTACTAACTTAATGGCGGCAAAATTGATGAAGGAATTAGCTGATTTTGATGAGATGTCAATTAAGGTCATACTTGGATTAGCCGATCAACATGGTGAGGCGGCGATTGACTGGACGCTAGCTCATCTCAGTGATCGTTACCCATTAAAAAATCAATTGGAGCTAGTTCAGGCTTTTGGGGAAAAAAGCTCGTTTGAATTCAATCGAAAAAAAACACCTGTTTACAGTTTCAATTTTTCTGATCAACATAGTTTGAGGGATCGTTGGCCGTCAAAAAATATCAAGACCTACTTAGGATTTGATGTGAAGTGGGTGACTCAATTTTTTCACGGCTTACAGCGGTTGAATTTGTTAACGTTATTGGCACGGCCTAAGGTTAACCAGATGGCGAAAAGGCTTATGAGTAAAGGGGTTCTAGGGACCGATGTATTTTATGTTCAAGTAACTGCTACCGAGGAGTCTGGGAAAAAGGTTCAATTAACAGTGACAGGTCATAATGAAGCTTTTGTCACTGGTAAAGTAGCAGCTTTTGTGGTTGAGAAAGTTTACCAGTCTAAGGTAAAGGGCTTTGTACAAATCGAAGACATATGTGACTTTGATGAAGTCTTAGAGGCTATCCCTGAATTGACCTTAATAAGTGACTAATCGTAGGAAAGAGGCTGGACAATGGTCCTAGCCTCCGATACTTTTACGAACATCGTACGATAGACTCGCTCCAAAAGTTTGCGCTCTTTGATGTCTTTTGTCTCTACGCACTAAACTTCTAGGCAAGTAAACTTGCAATAGTTAAGGTATCGAAGTCTGCGTAGTGCCCAGAGCATGTGTTTATCTATGACGAGTTGTCCAATGAGGAAACAAAACGACTTTATATCCCAGATTGCTCATTTTGAGCGGTTGGAGCTAGTTTTTAATTAACGAGGTTCACGGACTTGTTACTGGTGTTAATGTTTTTCGGAGGAGTTACTCATAGAGAAAAACCAGTTTGCCACGTTCCTTTTTAGTTAATAAAGCCTGGTGACCAGCAATTAGATTCTCTAAAGTCGCTTTGTGGCTGATGGTTTCAGGTAATTTAAGCTGTCCATTTGAATAAAGATTGCAAAGGTAACTCAGGGCTGGTAAATCTTTTCCATAGACGATGGGTAGCAAGGTGACTGCGTTGGCTAAATCGGGAGCTTGATTTAAAAAGAGATATCGGCCCCCATCATTTAGAACTCTCAAGCCAACATGACTGGCTCTTCCTTGAAGAGAGGCATCTAAAACAACATCTCCTCGTTTGGCTAAAACTTGTGCCACGTCCTCTTGATCATAGGCCACGACCTCATCGATTCCTAATTCTCTCATCATTTGTCGATTTCGACTATTGCCAACGCCGATGACATAAAGCCCATTGGCTTTGGCAATCTGAGCGGCAAGACTGCCAACACTGCCACTGGCCCCTTGAATAATCAAAGTTTCTCCTTTTTTAATTTGTGCGGTGGTAATCAAAGCGTGATAGGCGATGGTGGCAACGGTGCTGAAACCAGCAGCTTCAGCTAAACTCATCGACACAGGTTTAGAAATGATTTTTTTGGCAGAAATGACAAGTTCTTCCCCGTAGCCACCACTAAAGGGATGAGCAATCACGACTTGATTTAATAATTGGTTGTCGACCTCAGAGCCTATTTGAATGACCTGACCAACAGCATCGCTTCCAGGGATAAAAGGAAAGTTAAGTGTGCGATCGGCGAGATGATCACCGGCTCGTAAAGCGGCATCATAGGGATTCAGTCCAAACCCTAAATTTTTTAGTAAGACTTGGTTTGCTTTCAGTTCTGGTTGCGGTACCCTTAAGATTTCAAGGACTGTCGGTGGACCATACGAGTTAAAGCCAAATGCATTCATTATCATTACCTCCTATTTTATGTTGTGGCAGCTTATCCTTTGACCAGCCGTTGAAAGTTGGGCGGATTAGATTGGCGATGTCTGTGGTTTCTCTTATTATAGCAAGTTAAGTTTTATTTTGCTGACTAAGTCACTTTCCAAAAAAATATCGTTCAAGGGTCGAACGATATTTTTAGGCTGGAAGCAGCTTATATTGAAACTGTCTATATTTAGAAAAGGAGATGATACTCTTGGTGTAGTAACCCCTTACAATTGAAGTGTAGAAACTAATTGTAAAAGCTGTTAAGAAAGGGAGAAGAGGATGAATCAAAATTGGGAAAATTTATTACAAGAAGCAGAGGCTTTTCAGGAGGAGATGATTGAAAACCGGCGGCAGTTGCACCGTCATCCAGAAGTTGAATTTGACCTTAAACAAACAGTGCCGTTTGTTATGGAAAAATTAACTGAAATGGGGTATCAGCCTGAGCGGTGTGGGAGAGCAGGGGTCATTGCCACTATTGGAAAAGGTGGTAAAACCTTTTTACTGCGGGGAGATATGGATGCCTTACCGATTGTGGAGGACACGGGTTTGCCCTTCAGTTCAACCAATGATAAGATGCACGCCTGCGGTCACGACATGCATACGACGATGCTTCTGGGGGCAGCGAAATTGTTAAAAGCTCACGAAAAAGAAATCAAAGGAACGGTTAAGTTGATGTTCCAACCAGCTGAAGAAGTGATGTTAGGGGCAGATGACATGATTAAAGCTGGGGCGCTGGAAAATCCCCATGTAGATGCTGGCAGTATGATTCATGTTTTTCCGGGCTTTCAGATTGCCGATGGAACAGTGATCATTTCTGATTTGGGAAAAACCATGGCGTCTTGCGATTGGTTTGAAATTCATGTTCACGGAAAAAATGGCCATGGATCTACACCTGAACGTGCCTTGGACCCACTGATTCCTGCTGCGAATATCTTACTGTCTTTAATGGAGATTCAAGCCAGAGAATTGCCAGCAGATGCTTTAGTGGCCTTAACCGTTGGGGAGTTTCACTCTGGTAATACGTCGAATGTTATTCCAGAACATGCTGTCCTCAAAGGGACTTTGCGAACGTATAATGATGAGATGCGAGTAGAAATCAGGGAACGGATGAAGCAGATTGTTGAGCTGATTTCTGAAACTTATCGCTGTCAGGGAGAAGTTCTTTTCTTGGCTGGGGCACCAACTTTAACTAATGATGAAGCATTAGTTGCCCATGCGCAAAAGGTGATTCCTCACTTAGTGGGTGAAGAAAAAACTGTGTTGTTATCTGAGGTTCCTAGGATGTCAGTGATTATGGGTTCGGAAGATTTTTCTTATGTGAGTCACGAAGTGCCAACTGTTACTTTTTGGTTAGGTGCTGCCGATTCACGACATCAAGAGGCGTATCCAGTCCACCATCCGAAAGTCGTATTTAATGAAGCGATTATGCCTTATGGTGTTGCAACTCATGTAGGTATGGCCCTTTCCTGGTTAGCTGAAAATTAAGGGAAAATGAGAAATCTTTTAATTAAATGAGAGAAAAATTCATTTTAAGCTTGCTTTTTTTATTTTAATCCGTTATGCTAATATCATTCATAATAAATGGTAAACGTTGATGAGAATAGTAATTAGTTGTTGAATTTTTAGAGAGCCTCTGTTTGGTGAAAGGAGGTAATTCAAAGGCTAGTGAAGATGGCCTCGGAGTTTAGTGACTGACTTGACAATGTCAACAGGTCCTACAGGTTTCGCCTGTTATAGCGATAGGGTATACTGAATGTTTTTCACTGTACTTGAAAAGGGAGGAGCTGCGAAGCTTCGCCAAATGAAGGTGGTAACACGACTCGATGACATTATCGCGCTCGTCCTTTAACAAACTCTTGACAGAGCTTGTTAAAGGACGAGCGTTTTTTATTTTCATTTTAAGGTTTGGTCTTTAGGTATGACAAGGCAAAAATAAAGAATAGTGAATGTAACCATTATGAGGAGGAAATGATAATGACAGATAAAGTAAACGGATATGGTAAAGGAACCATTGCAGTCCAAGGGACCTATCAACCAGAACAAGGTGGAACGCGAGTGTTACCGCTGTACCAAAGTACGACTTATGCCTATGAAACGGCCGAGGATACGGCGGCTTTGTTTAATCTACAAGCTGCTGGTCATTTATATTCAAGAATCAGTAATCCTACGGTTGCTAGTTTTGAAGAGAAGATCGCCTTATTGGAAGGTGGCGTTGGGGCAGTTGCAACGGCTTCTGGGATGGCCGCTATTTTTAATAGTATTGTGAACATTGCCCAAGCGGGAGATACGATTCTTAGTTCAAATCAAATTTATGGTGGAACGACTAACTTGTTTATTGCCAACTTACCAAAGTTTGGGATTAAGACCATCTTCTTTGATCAAAATGCCTCTGCTGAAGAGATCAGTGCATTGGCTGATGAAACGACTAAACTGGTTTTTGCTGAGACTGTTTCAAATCCTAGTATTGAAGTTCTGGATTTTGAGAAAATCAGTAAAGTAGCTAAGACCTTGGATGTACCTCTGATTATCGATAGCTCACTAACGGGGCCTGCCTTGATCAACCCCTTAGAATTGGGGGCAGATATTGTGGTTCATTCTACGTCGAAATACATTGATGGACATGCTAGTGCCGTCGGCGGCATCGTTGTGGATGGAGGTAAGTTTAATTGGGACAATGGCAAATACCCTGAGTTAGTTGAACCAGATGAAAGTTATCACGGGGTTCGCTATGTGGCTGATTTCGGTCAAGGGGCTTACACTACTAAACTACGGGTTCAAATTGTCCGTGATTTAGGGAACATCCAAAATCCATTTAATGCGTACTTAACTAATTTAGGGTCAGAGACCTTGGACTTGCGTTGCCAAAAACATTCCAGTAATGCCTTGGCTGTGGCTGAGTGGCTAAGCCAGCAAGAGGTGGTAACTTTTGTTAAATACCCAGGATTGAAGACTGACTCCCAGTATGAATTGGGGCAAAAATATTTACCAAAAGGGGCAAGCGGCATGGTCTCCTTTGGTGTTAAAGGTGGCGCAGAAGCTGCCAAATCATTTATCAATCAATTGGATTTGATTAAGCTAGTGACTCACTGTGCGGATATTCGCAGTTCTGTGATTCATCCAGCTAGCACAACTCATCGCCAGTTGTCGGCAGAACAGCAAGCGGCCAGTGGCGTAACGGCAGATTTAATTCGTTTATCAGTAGGAATTGAAGAAGCGGAAGATATCATTGGAGACATCGCTCAAAGTCTTGCTAAATTGAGCTAACGAACAGACAAAGGAGCCCTTAATCATGACAAAAAAAGGACTTACGATTGCTATTTTAAATTTAATGCCCACAAAGGAAGCGACTGCTAATCAATTGACCGAATTGGTGACAGCTGGTAATGAACAAGTAGAGGTTCTGTTGCTCTATCCAGAAAGTCACTACGAAAACAAGGTCTTACCAGATTTGCTTGCCCGTGATTATTTTCCTTTTTCTTTAATTAAGGAACGGGTGGTTGACGGTGTGATTGTGACGGGGGCGCCTGTGGAACAACTGGCTTTTGATCAAGTGGACTATTGGCCCGAACTGTGCGAGACCCTGAGTGTGATCCGTGAAAAAGACATTCCGATACTAGCTATTTGCTGGGGAGCTCAAGCGGCTCTTTATCATTATTACCAAATTGATAAGCTGACTCTAAGGAATAAAGTAGTCGGAGTTTTTGATCACCAGTTACGTGTGAAGAATCATCCGATTTTTAAGCACTTGTCAGCATCTTTTAAAGCTCCCCATTCACGCTATACAACGGTTGATCAAACACAAGTGTTAACTCATCCCGATTTGGTGAATGTAGCGGACTCCACAGAAGCGGGGTTATACTTAGTCACCAATCGCAGCGGTCGAGAAACCTTTGTATTTGGTCATGCTGAATACGAGCGAGATACGCTAAATTTAGAATACCAACGAGACCTTGTCAGTGATTCAGAGGCGCCCTTTCCACAAGGTTATTACCCAAACAATCAAGTTGATCTGGAACCAATCAAGACTTGGGCATCTCATGGTCGTTCCTTATTTGGGCAATGGATTCATTCTCTAGCTGGCATTTACACTGTGTCATAATTTTGCTTCTGAACAAATAGTGACTAACGAAGCGTAAATTAAAAAAAGTGTTTCCAATAAAAATTAGTCTTGTTGATTTTGGTAGTTTTTAGAAAAGGCTTCCTGAAAAGTAAAAGTACTGTGTTAGATAGTCTTTTGTTTCCAGTAAGAGAGGAAAATACTGTTAAGATCGCTGATTGGCGTCAATTGTTATGATCCATCACTTTGCTAAAATATGTCTTAAATAGCTCGATTATTAAAATATTAATGAATAATTAAAATAACTTTCATAATTCAGTTTACAAGTCCTTCATTATGGGTTATACTTTAAAAGTAATATGTTTGATAAAACTAATAAAGGGTATTTTACATTTCTTGTGTATTGAAACACCTCTTATGTAGCATCGACATTTATTGCAATTAATAAGCGCAATGCGCAAAAGGAGGAAAACAACATGGCTCAAGGAACAGTAAAATGGTTTAACGCAGACAAAGGTTTCGGTTTCATCACTCAAGAGGACGGCTCTGATGTGTTCGCACATTTCTCAGCAATCCAAGGTGAAGGATTCAAAACTTTAGAAGAAGGTCAAGCAGTGACTTTCGATGTTGAAGAAGGTCAACGTGGACTTCAAGCAACTAACATCACTAAAGACTAATTCCTATTAGTTAAATAGACATATTGGCTTTAACTCCAATTAACTATTCGAAGATCGGTATTTAACAGAAGGCAACTTCTGTTGGATATCGGTCTTTTTTTGTTGACGAATTAAATAAATCTGTTAGTAAACTCTTACTTGGAAAGTGTGTCTTAAACCGTTTAATAAAGGAGTGTTTTTAATGTGATGGTAAGGTTGAGGCGTAATGGCTAGAATCCTTATTCTAACAAAGCGTCTTAGTTTTTTTTAACTTTGCAACAGAGGGTCATTTATTGTATAATATTGTAAGGTGTAAGATTCTGGCAAAATGCCTGAGGTGTTTCAAGGGGTCTTGCGACGGAACGTTATTTTTTTTTATTCAATAGATAAACTGATAGCTTATATACAAAAAAACGTGTTTCGTGTAGTAAATAGATAAAGAGTAGAGGCAGAAGTAGAAAAGGTAGTTCGACTGGTGCAAAAACAGACGCTACTAAATAAGAGGGAGTTATTTTAGCGTGGATGGAAAGGAATATGAAACTATGGTGGGCAATAATGAGCAACAAGACAAGCTACATACAGAACTACAGAAAAACTTCAATGTTCTATTTGAAGAATTTTCAAAGATAAAGTTAGAGAATCATAAATTAGCGTTGCAGCAGAAGCGATTTGCGGAGAACAATCAGTTGCTTATGGCTGAAGTTAGTAAATATTTGGATTACTCCAGTCAGATTCAATCGGCAGAATTGTCTCCAACAGAAATAATTGATGCTCATCGCAATTTCAATGCAACGGGCGATGTGATTAATTTAGTGAAAAGTGCCCTAGTTGAGGACAAGAGTGTTGATGAAATGATTGGCGTTTATTTATTGGCGGCTAAAAACAATGCCCAACAAATTATTACAAGTGCCCGCTTAGAAGCGGAACGTGACGGTGAACGCATTATTGCAGAAGCTAAAAGCTCAGCCACCTCTGAGGCAGAAGCTCAATTAGCTAAAGAAATTGCCAGTATTAATGAACGTAAACTGGAAATTGACGCGTTGGCACATAAAATTAAAGCCGATGCAGACCAGTACGCTGAGACAAAGCGTGCGGAGATTGCTAGTCACATACAAAAAAATCAAGCCGATGCCGAAGCGTATGTCATTAAAGTCAAGACGGAAGCTGATGAATATGCTGAATTTACTAAGTTAGCTGCGTCACAGAGCACCGAAGAATTAGATGCAACCTTTAAAGCCAAGCTGCATGAAGCAGAGGACTACGCTGAAAAGATTCGCCGTGAAGCAGAGCAATATGCTGAAGAAACCAAAATGATGGCATCTCAAGATCGTGAGAATGTCGACAGTTTGGTCAAATCAAAATTAGCAGATGCTCAAACAGAAGCAGATGCGATTAAAGCATCGGCTATTCAAGAACAATTAACCGTTAAAACCGATGTGGAAGCCAAATTGGCTGAAGCCCAAGCTGTGGCAGATGAGTTAAGACGTGATGCAGAACAATACGCCGAGACTACGAGGATGGCTGCAAGCAAAAGTCGTGAAGAGTTTGATACCGACTTTAAAAATCAGTTAATTGAAGCGGAAGCTAGAGTTCAAAAGGTGAAAGATGAAGCCACTAAAATAAAGGCAGAGGCAGCCTCTTATGCTGAAAATTTAATTGCTGTTGCCGATCAAGGTCAAGCGGAACGGGAAGCTAATTACCAGGCTGAATTGGCCAAAGCAGTTGCTGAAGCCCAGTTGATTAAAGATGAGGCTAAGGTTGAGGCTGATAAGCTAAAACAAGCAGTAGCAGAAGAGCAAGCAAAGAGTGATAGTGCACATCTAATTAAGCAGGCAGAAGTCGATTCATATGGAGAGCGGGTTAAAGCAGACGCCCATGAGTTAGCTGTTAAGCTGAAAAGTGAAGCTGACGAGTATGTTCAACGGTTAAGAGCAGAAGCGGATAGTAGCCAAGCTCAAGCAAAAGCTCAACTTGCTGAAGCAGAACACTATGTTCAGCAGTTGAAGGAGCAAGCTAATTCTGAGGCCGAAAGAATCAAACAACAAGTTGATTTGGAAGCAGAAGGAATTAGAGCCGAAGCAAAAGAATATGCGGAAAACATTGTGAAGGTAGCTGATGAAGGGCAAGCACAACGGGATGCCGGTTATCAGGCGATTAGAGCAGAAGCCGATACTTATGCCTTGAAAGTAAAAGGGGCGGCAGATCAGTACGCATCGACAGTGACAACGAAAGCTAAAGCGGCCGAAGCTGACTTCCAGTTGAAACAACGTCAGCAAGAAGAGGAAGCCAATGCTTATGTAACTAAGGTAAGAGCAGAAGCGGAGCAATATGCAGAAAATCTTGTTGCTAAAGTCGACGCTGAGCAAGCGGAGCGTGAAGCTAATTATCGCAAGATCAAAGAGGAAGCCGATACGTATGCCCAACAAACTCGTCGTGAGACAGATCAACATGTCCAAAGTTTAACTGCGAAAGTTGAACAGGATCACGCTGAGCGAGAAGTGGCTTTCCGTCACTTGGAGAATGAAGCAGAGGCGAAAGCTATCGCTATTAGAACAGAAGCAGAGGAGTATGCTGCTAAATTAGTTGAAGAAGCGAATGCTGGTCAAGCCGAACGAGATGCTGGATACCAAAAATTACAAAATGACGCAGAAGCCTATGCTGAGAAAATTAAACAAGATGTTGATAATTATCAAGCTAAGATTGAAGCCGAAGCTTTGGAAACGCAAGTGGAAGCCGACGATTATGATAAAGAGAAACGTCAAGCTGCAGATGCCTATGTTACTGAGCAGGAGGCTATTATTGCCTCTCGTGAAACAGAGCGTGAAATAGCCTTCCAAGAGCAAAGAGCGCTTGCCGAAGAGTATGTCCAAAATGTGAAAACAGATGCGGATGTTTATGTGACGGAGCAAAAAGCTGCTGTGGTACAATTGAAAGCAGAGGCAGAGGCTTACGGGGAAGAAACCAAAACTGCGGCTAATAAGTATGCTAAGACCAAACAAGTTGAATTGGAAACTCTCCAAGCCACGTTTGAAGAAGAGCGTCAACAAAAATTGGCTAAGGCAGATGCCCAGGGAATGGCTATTAAAGAAGCAGCAGATGCTTATGCAGAAGAGCAACAAGCAGAGATTGCAGCTAAATTGAAACAAACTGAAACAGAAATTGCAGCAAGATTGGCTCAAACAGAAGCGGAAATTAATAAAAAAAATCAAGAGGCTGAGGCTCATGCTAGTCAATTACTAGCGGAAGTAGCTGAGCACACGACCCGCAATCAGCAAGAAATTGCTCAAGCTAAAGCGGCTCTTGAAGAGGCAACGGCTCTTGAAAAAGCGGAAGCAAAGGAATACAGTCAAAAAATCAAAGCAGAGGCAGATGCTTACGCTGCAGATTACCAACGTCAATTGGCGGAGCAGGAAACGGCTCAAAACCAGCGCTTGACTGAAGAGCGTTTAGCCGTTGAAGAACAACTCAAGGCGCTTAAAGATGAAACCAATCTGTATGTGACTGAAAAACGCCAAGAAATTGAGCAAAAAGAAGTGGAAGTTTTTTCTGAATTGGATGAGAAGCAAGCAGAAGTCGAAGCTTATGCTGAAAAAGTTAAGACAGAGGCCGATCAGTATGTCGATCGTAAGAAAAAAGAAAGTGACCAACGTGAAAATGACGTGGTTAACAGCCTTAACGAGAAACGTGCAAAAGCAGATGATTATGCTGAGAAAGTTAAAACAGAAGCCAATCAATACGTAGAAAACAAAACCAAAGAAATTGAGAAAAAAGATAGCGACACCATGCTTCAATTGTTAGCTAAGCAAGAAGAAGTCGATGCTTATGCGGATCGAGTGCGTTCAGAGGCTAATCGTTATGCCAGAACAAAAAATGAGGAAATTGCCAAGAGCGAAAGTGAGCTAAGCACGCAATTAATCAGTCTGATGGCTAAAAAAGAAGAAATCGAAGATCAAATTGAACACGAGAAGGGCCAATTAGTGACGGAGAAAAAAGCCTTAAGTGACCGTGAAATTGAATTGGCAATTGAGATTCAAAATGAAAAAGCGGAAGCTGATTCCTATGCACGTAAAGTTAAGACAGAAGCAGATCGCTATGCAGAACGGAAGGCCAAAGAAGCCGAACTTGCCAAACAAGATATTATGGGACAACTGCAAATGAAACAATCCGATGCTGAACTTTATGCAAGTCGGATTAAAGCGGAAGCCGATAGTTACTTGGAATCCAAGCAACGTCAGGCTGCCATGACTGAAACAGAATTGACAGAAGATTTGCAAGCGAAAGTAGCTGCAGCAGAAGGGCAGATTGCGGAATTGAAAGCCGAGGCTGAAGACTATGTTGCAGAGCAGCGCCAAGACATGGAAACCCGTCAAGAAGAAACCAATCAGTTACTGAAAATTAAACAAGCAGAAGCTGAGGACTATGCGGAAAAAGTGAAGCGTGAAGCCGATACGTATGCAGAATCGAAAACTAAAGATATTATTAACTTGGAAACACGAACTCAATCACAAACCGAGGCGCTTCAAGTTGAGGCAGACAGCTATGCGGAAAAAGTGAAAGCTGAAGCGGATCGTTATGCTCAGCGTATTCAACAAGAAATTGATTTAAGTAAAGAGCGAGTGGATGACCAATTAACAAGTAAGTTAGATGAAATTGATATTTACAGTCGAAAAGTTAAATTAGAAGCCGATAACTATGTCACAACTAAGAAAAAAGAGATTGATCACACAGAAAAACAAGTTAATGCCTATTATCAAACGAAAAAATCAGAAGCGGAAATTTATGCAGATGAAGTTAAATCAGCTGCTGAGGATTATGCCCGTAATAAGAAACAGGAAGCGGATCGCTACCAGTCTCAAAAGGAGCGTGAAGCAGATGAAGCATACAATGAAGCGGGTGTTGAAACCCTCATTATGAATAAAAAAGATGAGGCGAAAGCCATTGCGAAACAAATTCGTGAAGAAGCGGAAATTTATGCTGAACGCCTTAAGCGAGATGCTGATAGTTATGCACGCAAGAGTAAAACGGAAACGGAAATTTATGCCTCTTCAGTTAAAAATGATGCAGATATCTATGCGAAAATTAAGGGCGATGAGCTTCTAATTGAAGAACGTGAATTACAAGGTCGTGTGGAAGAGCTGAAAGCTCGTTTCGATCGTCAAGTCGATACCTTGCTGTCAACGGTTGAAGGATATGTAGCAGCCGGGAAACAAGACTAACGTAAACAAGAATATATCAATGCAAGGAGAAAGACATGACATTTTCAATCGTTACAATTGTATTAATTGTCTTTATAATTGTGTTATCAATTTATCTGATACGCGAATATCTTGTATACATAGACTACTTCACGATTGAACCGCCAAAGGATCGGAAAGAGTTAAAGGCATTAAATCAACGTCGCCAAATTCAAAAGCACAAAGTCTCGAATGTGGCGGTGTTTGTTTTGATTGCTTTTGTGATAGTGGTGTCGTTTATCTTATTCAACTTAATGTCAGTCAAGAATGATACGAACACGATTAAAGAGCAAATCTCCATCGAAAAAAAAAAAGATAGTAGCACATCCATATCTAAGGATGATGAATTAAAGAAATACAAGGGAGATTCATGGGATATCAGTCAATTTTCTTGGGAAAATGTGCTGAAAAATGAATCGGGGACACAGCTTGACTATGAAATTGCGCTTTCTAAAAAATTAATGCCGTATATTGGCGAAAATAATGTTACAATAATTAGGGGAACTTCATTAACGCTATCAATTTTTGCTGTTGGTTTAACAATTGAGCAATTTACTAAAGCTCAGGAGAATTTGCCTTCGTTAATAGCAGATTTAAATAAAGTTCCACAGATATCAATTGTTGATTTTACTTTTACTTATTATAATGATAAGGGAGAGTATCAGAAAGTAAGTCAGTTGTATTATCAAGAAGATGGCGTTTTGAAAGATGCGATCAAAAAATAAAAATGTTGAAATTTAGGGGAGTAGATTTACTATGGAAAATATTCAAGAATTACAAGCAGAATTAGAGCAGGTTAAATTGGAACTGGAAAGTGAAAAATTTAAAAATTCTTATTCTGAAGAACTGTTAAGCAAAACAATTAGCGAAAATGAAGATTGGGAACAAAAGTTTTCTGACAAAGAAAAAGAAGTGAGTCAGCTTAAAACGGCTCAGCAAGCACCAGTGGATAACTCACAAGCTGAACGTTTAGCGGCTGAAGTGGCAGAAAAAGAAGTGGCCATTATGCAAAAAGAACAGACCATTGCTGAAAAAGAGCGTGCTTTATTAGCGAAAGAACGTGAAGTTAGTGAGAAAAATTCTAAAATTGCGGAATTAGAACAAATCGTAAACAATATTCCAGTGGGTGAAAGTGCTGTTAATTCTGATTTATCAGATGAACTTTCTTTGGCTAAAATGAAAATTAACAGCTTGGAAACTGAGTTAAGCCAATTGTCAGTCTCTTCATCACAAGAAGATTTGGTTCAAAGTAAGAAAAAAATCAATGAATTAATGTTGGCCAATCAACAATTACGTGAAGAGTCAGCTCGATCACAACAAGGCATTGGCGAAGTGATGCTAGTTGCTAAACAACAAGCTGCGCGCATGATTGCTGACGCTGAGGAAAGTATCACAGTCAATATTGAAACAGCAAGACAAGAGTTATTCGATATCGGCAATAAAGCTAATACGATTTCAGATGAGATTAAATCATCCCAAGACAGTGTCAATGGATTGTATAAAGAACTACTTGAACGATTATCTAAAATGTCTGAAATTGATTTCAAAATTTAATTAAAATCAGGAGGCGTTCTACTGTGGGAATTAAGAAACTAGTTAACTATGTTATTTCTCTATTAGCTTTTATCTTATGTTTTGGTGTCGCAGTAGGACCCGTTATGGCTGAGGAAACCAAGGACGATGAAGCTCTTGGTTTAATCAAGGCGATTGGAGACAAGGCGTCAGAAGTGGCTGAGAAAAATGATTTATACGCATCAGTCATGATTGCCCAAGCGCTCTTAGCCTCGGATTTTGGCAGAGGGCAACTCTGTCAGCCGTCAGTCAACAATTTATTTTCAATAAAGGGTAGATTTCAAGATGAGTTTGTGAAATGGTCAGATAATCAAATTAACGACTATGCAGAAGTATTTACTGAATATCGCAAATACCCTTCCTATGAAGATTCTATTAATGATTACGTGGGCTTAATCAAGGACGGGATTGCAACGGCTCCCGAGTTTTATGCCGGCGCATGGAATAGTAAGACGATTAATTATCGATCGGCTACAGCTTTTTTAACCAGTCGATACGCGGAAGACCTACAGTATGCGCAAAATTTAAACGTGATCATTGAATTGTACAATTTGACTGATTTTGATGCTGGGAAAAAAGATTTTAAAGCAGAAAATGTAAAGAAAAATTTGGTGTTTGAAAAGTTAAACCTTAAGGATACCTATGTAGTGAAGGAAAATGAAACGATAACTGATATTGCCAAAAAACACAATATCAGTGTAGCTCATTTGATTGAATTAAATCAATTCTCTCAAAGTGTGGTTGTTGTTGGCCAAGAGCTAGTGGTAAATTAATTTGTAAAAGTAGGTGGATAGGGTTGTTCGAACTATTAAAGAAACTAAAGAATAGCAATTATTATTACTATGCTGACTTTGATGAAGAAGAGTTGTCTGATTCCGTAGATGAATCATCAGTAAAAGAAACCGATAGAAGGCCAGTGAAAGCAAAGAAAAAAACTGAGGTTAGATCGACAAAGGGGAAAGAGACGAAAGTTACACCAATCACCCCATCGGTCACAAAACTGACACCGATTAAACCGACAAAAGCGCCGGCAAAATTGCCATCAGGAACGGCAGTCAGGGAAGAGTCAGTTGAAGAAGAGCTAAATAATCGAGTGGATGCCTTAAAAACTCAGGTTGAATTATTGAAAAAAAGTAAAACCAAAGAGAGTGAGCTACTCAAGGCTCAATTTATTGAATTGCGACGAGAAAAAGAAGCGATTGAACTTCAACGAGAAATTGATCGTAAGCAAATTCAATATTACCAGAACATGGAAGCGGCAAATGAGTTATTACAAAAACAGCTCACGGTTGAATCTGAAAAAGTTAGCCAGCTTCATGGTAAACTACAGGGAAATACTGACGAGTCAAAACGGATTGCGGAACTAGAGGTTGAGTTAGAGCGGACGAAAACACAGTTGTTAAAGCACATCAAAAATGACACACCTGATGGCAATGTGAAGGTTACTGATGAGAGTCTAGAGATTGCTCGCTTAGAAGAAGAACTTGAAGTCGCGACGACTAAGTTAGATTATTATGTTGATTATAACGAGCAGTTGGAAGTTCAGGTTGCTCAACAAGTTGAAGAAGCTAAGAAGCATGCCGAACAGCTTGCCAAGGCTCAGAAATCTAATGTGACCCTTCAGCCACAAGCTGAACAGGTGACACCCAATCTGAATAATAAAGTCGTTGAGAAAGAGAAAGTTGTCAAAAATGAAGATCAAAGCGTAGTTAAACTTGGGTCCATCGAGAGGTTTGATCGAGAAGCAGTAAGTGAAGAGCCTGAAACAGTGACTGAGAAATCTGTTATGCCTCAACCTAAGACAGACTTTAGCGATAATCTTAAAGCACTTTACCGTGATTTGGCGGAGACGAAAAAAGAAGCTCATTTGCTTTTTGATGAAGTGATGACAGTCGTCAATCATAAAGCGGAATAATTGAAAAAAAATAATTAACAGTCATCTTGGACTGTTTTTTATTTTGTCAAAAAAAGCAGACCGAGGACTCGATCTGCTTGCTAAGCTATGTTAATGGGTTATGTAAAACCTTATGGAAGTGACGGCGGAAGCTTTCGCTAAGGTCATCTATATTATTAGTATATTGACGGCTTAATTTAACTGCGGACAGATCGTCTGCTTCTTCAATGAACTTGAAAAAATCCCGTTCAGCTTTGAGGAACCAACGAATTTTTCCTCGTAATTCCTCATGATCAGGGTTATTACCAAAAAAGAGATTTAAGCGAGTAGCTAATTCAATAATGACACCTTGCTGGCGATCGTAAAGGCCTTTACTTGTAGCATAGTTATCTCGATCATTTTGGTAACGCTGTAAAATCATTGGTGAATAAGCATCGATGGCGATTGTTTCCAAATCGTAGCCACGATCGATAGCACGATTTTCTGAGTCTGTTAAAATTTTATGGCCGGCATAAAGACTGGCTAAGGTTTGTGATAAGCTAGTGGTTGCTGTAATGTAATCAGCTACCAATTTGCGAACATCGGTGACCCATTCAATTTGTGCTTGAGCTTTTAATGAGGCTGATAATTGGTTGTTTGTCAGTTGTTCATTTTGTTTAAGTAATTCTGTTTGTAAATGAGTTTGACTGCTATTGAGAGTTTCCTGTTTGGCTAATTGCTGCTTGTTAAGTTCCCTTTGGGCATCAATCGTTTTATCGCTCAATTCTGTTAATTGTTCAAGATTTTTAGCCGAGATTTTTTTTATGACAAGATAACTTAGACCAACAGCGATGACTACACCAATTATCGCAATAATCGTTGTGAAGATAATGGAATTCCAAAACGCGGTTTCAGTCATATTAAAATCGTCGATGACGTACTTCATTCATACTCCTCCTAGTGATAAGGTTTTTTGGTTCGAGTTATTTTAAACAAACCATCAAACCAGACTTTTTTGACAGGCCAATTAAATCAGTAATAGTCAATTGGCTAGACTTCCTTTATTATACCTTTACCAGCAGTAAAATGAAACAGGCGATAGTCTTTCCTAGTGGATTATTTTCTCTAAAGGGAAATGCTTTTCATTTTTTAGTAAAAGAACGTTAAATTAGTTTAAAAAAAGAGACTCCTGATTGATGTTTGAGGGAGTTATCTATAGAATAGAGAGTAAGTAAAAAATGATGGTGCACAAAATGTTTTAGATATAGCGAATGAAGGAGGTTGTTTATTGGATAAGTTAAGTATAGGGGAAGCCAAAATAAAAATTGATCAATTAATGACAGAGATTGAAAAAGTAATCGTTGGAAAACGCCAAGTAATTCAGCTAGCCGTGACGGCATTACTGGCAGAAGGGCATGTACTATTTGAAGATATTCCCGGTGTTGGTAAAACGATGTTTGCAAAAACATTGGGAAAAAGCATTCAGTGTCAAGTGAACCGGGTTCAGTTTACGCCGGACTTATTGCCATCAGATATTGTAGGAATCTCTATTTTTGATAAAAATACTCAGGAGTTTGAGTTTAAACCAGGTCCCATCTTCACAGACATATTATTAGCCGATGAAATTAACCGCACAACGCCTCGTAGCCAAGCGGCTTTGCTAGAAGCGATGTCAGAGCAACAACTGACAATGGACGGGCGAACCTATCCCTTAAGCCCCTTATTCTTCGTTTTAGCCACTCAGAACCCGACGGATTATGAAGGAACCTATCCCTTACCAGAAGCCCAGCTAGATCGATTTTTATTCCGGTTAAGCATAGGATATCCGACTCATCAGCAAGAGATTGCTTTAGTATCCGGTGAGAACCCTCAAGCGAGGTTATCTCAAACTGAAGGGGTAATGAGTATTCAAGAAGTGCTAGCTTTAAGAGAATTAGTCAAATCAGTTTATGTGGATCTCCGTCTTTATGAGTACGCTATTTCCTTGGTGAGAGAAAGTCGCACCCATGGAAATGTCAGAGTAGGTATCAGTCCTCGAGGCTCTTTAGCCTTTGTTCAAGCAGCGAAAGCCTATGCCGTAACGGATGGTCGGGATTATTGTGTACCAGATGATTTTAAACGAGTGTTGGAGCCAGTTTTTGGGCATCGATTGCTATTAAAGCACGCTAGTAATCGCGATCACAGTGAACGCCAACAAGTCTTGAAAGATATTCAGGAAGCTGTGACTGTTCCTGTTGGTAAATAGGGATGAGAGGAAAATGGTCGTTCATCTCTATTTGCAATAATTTATTTTGGCTGCTGATACTTTGCGGACTTATGTTGTTTGCCATTACCTTTAATATTAGAGTTGGTTGGTTTCTCTTGTATTTCTTTCTGCTGGTTTTTCTGTGTTCAATGGTGTCAATAAGAGGGCGTTTTGGGAGTTATCAGACAGATATCGAGCCTTTGATTCGTCTGGAACTGGGAGAGCAGGAGATCTCGTTTAAGCTAAGAGCAAAACATCACAGACGGTTAGTGATCCCCTCTCGCTTGACAGGAACACTTGACCTAAGCGAGGACCAATTTGCATTAAGTTGGACAAAAAGTGAGGATCAGCGGTTGTTAATCGTGACGGCTCAGATCGACGAAGCAATTGAGCGGGGCTTGCACCAACCAGTTGCTGCCAGATTTGTTAGCAAAGATCTGTTTAACTTATTTCGCAAGACCCATTCCTTTCCTTTAGTAACCTTTATTATGGTTATGCCGAAAAGGCTGGTAGCAGAGGGTCATGAGATGATGGCTATTTTGAGCCAGCAAAAGCTTTTACCCTTAGCAGCAACCTTTATTAAAAGTCAAGATGTGAAAGGATTACGTGATTATCGAGAAGGTGACCAGTTAAACCAAATTGATTGGAAATTATCAGCAAAGCGGGATCATTTAGTAGTAAAAGAGTTTGAAAGTGATCCTCAAGACGAGCTGATCTTTCTTTTTTATGGGAATGATGGTCATTATTATGAAAAGATGCTGGCTTTATTTTACACGATGGAAATGTCTGAAAGCGGGCAGTTAGGCTCGCCAGACTTTCTAATGTATGACCAGCCTAAGGAATCCTTTGAGCTGGCAACGGAACTCCTTTATACAGGATGCCAACCTCATCATATGGAAAAAGAACTGGTTCGAGGTGTTCGTCAAGTTAATCTCAATAAGAAGCGTTTGATTATCTTAACAGCTCGTTATTCGAGAGACATCATTGGCTTAGGGGAAGAGTTGTCAGAAAAAAATGATGTGGTTGTTTTTTATTATAGCCGTCAAGGTCATCTACAATACGAAGGGTTTTAATGAATAGAGGCTTATTTTTAGGAAAATAAGCTTGTGTGGAAATATGACTGTGAGGAGGAAACGGATGGTTAAAATGGGCTTAAAACAAATAATCACGGGACTCTTAACCGTTAGCTTAATAGGGAGTGGAATTAGCCCGTTTGTCGAAGCCAATCAGCTGGGAACGCCCTTTTGGCTAATCATTTACTTGATTGTGATCAGTGGTATTGCCTTGCTCAATTTCAAGTGGTTTATCGAATTACCTCTTCAATTGAGTTGTCTTTTATTTACGTGTCATCGCTATTTTCCAATGAATCAAGCCTTTTCTTTTAGCTGGACTAAAACTTTTTTACAGACAGTTTTGGCGTATCTTGATCCAGTTCAACGTGCAGAATTCAGGTTTCTACCTGGCAATATTGCCTTAGTTTTTATAGGGCTATTTATGTTGATGTTAGTCAAACTCATCATTAGTTATGAACTTTGGATGTTGCCCTTTTTGGCTGTTCTCTCTTATTTGTTAATATTGACGGTCTTTAACGGGACCGATCATTTCCCCCAGATTATCGGCTTACTGGTAACAGCTTTTATCTTAAGTGGCTGGCTGGCAGGAGAAGGTAAGCCACTTTGGCTGTCTCAAGGGATAGGAGGAGTAGCATTAATCAGCTGCCTGATCTTAGCCTGGCAATTGCCAATCTGGTTGCCTCAGATTCATCAAGAAATTCAAATGAAAAGCCAGCCTTTTAGAGCATCCTTTCGATCACACCCTTTTTACCGTATGATTGAGTTCGCTCGTGGGAATGGTCAATCAGCAACGACGGGGTTTAGTGAAAATGATAGTATTCTTGGTGGATCAGTTATTCCAAATAATGAAGTTGTTTTTTTAGCAAGACAAAAAAATCCTCATTACTGGAAAGTTGAAAATAAGGATCGTTACAGTGGTCGTGGCTGGGAAAGTAGCGATGAAACACGGGAAGTGATGAATCAGGAAAGACTGGTAGTTGATGAGGGACACAGCCGTTATCAAGAAAGTGGCCAGCCAATCGAATTGACATTGCCAAATCCATTGCGTTATATTCCCAAACCTCAAGGGATGATAGCTTGGTCATTGCCTCCTACATATCGCGACAATCAGGCCTTAGAATACAGTGAGGAAGGCAGTCGCTTCTATGTTAATTTAAGCGGTGATTATCCAGCTGAAAGTGTCATCACTTATGACTATTTTCCCCCAGAGTATTCGATTGCGGATTTAGAGGGAGCATCCATTGCTGATGAACCGGAGACCAATGCCCGTTATCTTCAACTACCAGATAAGCTACCTGAAAGAGTCCGGGAGCTGGCCCATCAGATTACTGCCAACCAGTCAACTGGGTATGAAAAAGTTAAAGCACTCGAAAGCTATTTAAAAAATTCAGCAGATTTTCGATATTCTTTAGAAGAGGCTGAGATGGTTCCCGACAATCGGGATTATGTGGACTTTTTTCTTTTTGATTCAAAAATCGGTTACTGTGAGCATTTCTCCAGTTCCATGGTAGTATTAGCTCGCAGTTTGGGGATCCCGGCTCGCTGGGCGAAAGGGTTTAGTGAAGGAAAAGTCAGTCAAACTCACGAAGATGGAACTAAGAGTTACCGCATATCAAATGAGAATGCCCATGCCTGGCCAGAAATCTACTTTGAGGGAATCGGATGGGTGCCATTCGAACCAACCAAGAGTTTTATCAGCTCGGAACAAGTGGCGTTAGCGGCGACAAATCAGCCCCAGCCAGAGGTATCGATCAGTTCGGCAGCTCCTGTTCCTTCAAGTGAATCGAGCAGTACCAGTACTAATTCTTCAACTACCAGCCAAATAGACCAAACCAAGACGACAGATCAACGCCAGAAAAATAAAGGCCAATCTAAGTATGTGGGCCTTTGGTTATTTGGGATAGGTGGAAGTTTGGTGGTTATTGGTCTCATCTTTAGACGCCGGTTACAGTTAGAATGGTGGCTCTTGAAGGTGACCTATTTTCCTAATAGCTTTGTGAAATCATATGAAGGGCTGTTGAGCTTATTGGAACCGATACACAGACGTCATGAATCGGAAACAATTCGGCAATATCAGGAAAAAATCGCTCAGAAGCAACCGGAACTTGGTGAGGTGTTTAAAGAGGCATCAGCAATCTATGAAGAGCAGGTTTATGGCAAGAATCTCAAGGCCAGTCAGATGAAGGAGTCGGAGCAACGTTTATTATTGTCATTTGGCCCACTTCTTCTTAACAAAAAAACAGGAACGACTGATTAATCAGTCGTTCCTGTTTTATTCTATTGATCAGTTGACTCGTTTTTGAAAGAAAAAGTGAACCAGTTCTGTGATTCCCATAAAGACTAAGATCCCACCAAAGAGTCTAAACACGATTAGAACGGTTTTGAATGGATTGAAGATTAACAAAATCCCGGCAGCTACGAGTAAGCCACAATAAACGTAGATGCTGATGCGATAGCGAGGGTTCACTTCTTTGATTCCACTGGCATTGCTAAGTTGCATTAACCCGTTTAAGACGATTAGAATGCCTAACATAACTGGCAAGAAGCTAACGATTGCCTTGGCAAAGATCAACACAATAAGGGCGAAAAGCAATAGCATGACCCCGGTAATAAATTCGTAGCCAAAGAGCGATTCATTTTTACTCTCGCGAATTGCTTGATAAAGATTAATTAGACCAAGGACTGCCAGGTAACCGGCGATAATGTAAATGACGCTTTTAAAGACCAGATGTGGGTTCATTAAAATTAAAATTCCAAAGGCTAAATAAAAAATGGTTCGTAAAACAGTAAACTTTTCTAATTGATTGACAACGTTTCTCATAAATAACCCCTCCATTTCAGTGGTTTTCCATCTTAATTTTATAGCAAAAGGTCAAGGATAGCTACTAATAAGACTAGTAAGAGGTAAAATAATTAATTTAATGGTCAAAACCCTGAAAGTGTAGGGAATTTTTAAAGCTTTATCAAAAGACTTGATAACTTGGGCAAAAAAAGGGAAAATAGAGAGGTATGGGAAAATATAGAAATAGAGGTTTTGCGGAATGACGAATAGACAAGCTATTGGCTTTATCGATTCTGGAGTTGGCGGTTTAACTGTCGTTAAAGAAGCCCTTAAACAATTGCCTAATGAAAAAGTGATTTATCTTGGTGATACGGCCCGTTGCCCTTATGGTCCTAGGCCAGTTGAGCAGGTCGTTGAGTTTACTTGGCAAATGACCTCCTTTTTAATGAAAAAAAATATAAAAATGCTTGTTATAGCTTGTAATACAGCAACAGCTGTGGCCCTAGATGAGATCAAACAGGCGTTACCGATTCCGGTGGTAGGGGTAATCTTACCTGGCAGTCGGGCAGCCTTAAAAAAGACATTAGGTCAATCGATTGGTGTCATTGGCACTCAAGTGACCGTTTCCAGTCAGGCTTATTCTAAGGCGATTTTAACAAAATCCCCACATAGTCATGTGATTGAGCTGGCCTGTCCGAAATTTGTTCCAATTGTTGAGAGTAAAGAATACCATTCTCCGATTGCCAAGATGGTTGTGGCTGAGACGTTGAAGCCCTTTAAAAAAAGTGGCATCGATACCTTGATTTTAGGCTGCACCCATTATCCCTTATTGGCTCCCTTGATTTATAATTATTTAGGGAAAGAAGTTGAATTGATTGATTCGGGTGCAGAAACAGTCGGCGAAGTTAGTATGTTATTGGATTATTTCGAGATCGCGGCTCCACCAACTGAATTACCTTTAGGTCATGAATTTTATGCCACTGGCTCAGTTAGCCTTTTTCGTGATATTAGTGAAGATTGGTTAGGTCTTGATAACATGGTAATTGAAAAAGTAAACTTGGGAAATGATAGTAAAAAATAGACCTGCGATGGCAGAGCGAGGGAGTTAATCAGTGAGACATGACAATCGAGAAAATCAAGAATTGAGAGCAATAAAAATAGAAACCAATGTGTTAAAACATCCGGAGGGATCTGTGTTAGTCAGCTTTGGTGATACCAAAGTGATTTGTGCGGCAACATTTGAAGATAAAGTTCCACCTTTTTTGCGGGGGGAAGGAACAGGGTGGGTGACAGCTGAGTACAGCATGTTGCCACGAGCCACTAATACCCGCAATATTCGTGAAAGCGCCAAGGGGAAAATTTCTGGCAGAACGATGGAAATTCAGCGATTAATTGGTCGCTCTCTACGTGCCGTTGTAGATTTGGAACTATTGGGTGAGCGTTCCTTAATTGTCGATTGTGACGTTATTCAGGCAGATGGGGGGACTCGGACAGCGAGTATTACTGGAGCTTTTGTGGCATTGAAGTTAGCCGTTAATAAGCTGTTAAAAGAGAAGCTTTTAACGGTGGATCCGATCAAAGAACATTTAGCCGCTGTTAGCGTCGGTATTTTGCCAACGGGTGAGGCTGTTTTGGACTTAGATTATGTGGAGGATTTTGCTGCCCATGTTGACATGAATTTGGTGATGACAGAGTCTGGTCGCTTTGTGGAAATTCAAGGTACTGGAGAAGAAGCTACTTTTTCCCATGAAGAATTATCAGAATTGCTGCGTTTGGGAGATTTAGGTATTAAAGAACTGATTGATCAGCAAAAGAGTGCGTTGACAGAAGAGACAAAAGCATTGCCAGTCTCTGACAAAACAATTTTAATAGCGACTCGTAACCCGGGAAAGGCAAGAGAGTTTGAAGCCTTATTTAAGGCGAAGGGGTATCAAATCAAAACCTTGCTTGATTTCCCTGAAATCCCTGATGTGGAAGAGACTGGGACCACCTTTGAAGCAAATGCTCGATTAAAGGCTGAAACGATTGCTAAGCAGTTTAATTGTCTGGTACTCGCAGATGACTCAGGCTTGATCGTTGATGCGTTAAACGGGCAACCAGGGGTCTATTCGGCCCGTTTTGCAGGGGCAGGCAAAAGTGATGGCGCAAATAATGCGAAATTACTCCATGAGCTGACAGATGTGCCAGCGGATAAACGAACTGCCCGTTTCCACTGCACCTTAGTTTTAGCCAAACCTGATCAAGAGAGCTTGGTGGTAACAGGTGAAATCGAAGGACGGATTTTAACGATTCCTCGCGGGGATAATGGTTTTGGCTATGACCCGTTGTTTTATGTGCCGGCTAAGAATCAGAGCATGGCCGAGTTAAGTGAGCAGGAAAAAAATAACATTAGCCACCGGGCCCTTGCCATTAAGGTTTTAGGACAAGAGTGGGATAAATGGTTAGAGAGCGAGGCATAGGATGAAATATCTAGTGGTCAGTGACAATCATGGTGATCGTCAGTCTTTGGTTGAGTTAGTGGAGGCTTATCGGGGGAAGGTCGATGGCATGTTTCATTGTGGCGATTCTGAGTTAGAACCGACAGATGAATTGTGGCAAGAGTTTTTGGTGGTAACAGGTAATTGTGATTATTACCCAGAATACAAAAAAGAGCAGGTTGTGAGTATTGGAGAGGATAAGATCTTGATGCTGCACGGTCATTTGGCCAACGTTCGTTCTTCTTTAAGTCAGCTCCTTTATCGGGCAGAAGAAGTCGGGGCTAATATTGCACTTTTTGGGCACACCCATGAGCTGGGAGTGGACCTTTTTGATGGTGTGCTAGCCTTGAATCCAGGCAGCATACGTCTTCCTAGAGGCCGCTACCAGATTAAAACGTATGCAATCATTGAAAGTACTGAAAGTCATTATGATGTCCAGTACTACGATGATCAGCAGCGCCCCATAAGTGACTTACAGTTTACTTTCGCAAAATGATTTGAAAGAACCCTTAATAATTGCTAAATAGTTCTGAAGAAATTGTGAATTTGCTGATTTTCGGCAAATTTTTAGGTAAACTATAGGTAGTTCTTAAAAGAAGATAGGAGGCACTCCAGATGATTGGGAATGCTGTAAAAACATTACTACTAAAAAATGAAGATAGTTTTTTGATTCCAGATGAAAAAGTCGCTCATGTGATGGATACTAATCCACTGAATCATGCGCTGTTAGTGTTAACGAAAGTCAAGTACACGAGAATTCCGGTATTAAACCGCGAAGGTGAATTTGTCGGCTTGATTGGCTTGTCGGATATTGTCAATGCTATGTTTGATTTAACGGAGATTGACCCGGATAATTTGACTGATCTATGTGTCAGGGATGTGATGGATACGGAGATCGATACCATTACACAACCTTATGATATTGAGTATATATTGCATTTATCAGTAGATAGTCCCTTTATTCCTGTAGTTGATAGCAATAATCACTTTGCGGGGATTGTTACGCGCAAGGAAATTTTGAAGTCAGTTAACCACTTGGTTCATACATTGGAAAATGAGTACACACTGACAGAGAAAGAACAACCGGAACGAAAGATCGGATAAAGGCAATAACAGGAAGTAGCTGGGCATTTGTCCGGCTACTTCCTGTATTTTGCTAGTAGAGAGAATCATCCGGAGTGTTTTGCCGGACATAAGGGGGAAGACTATGGGCTACTCTGAAGCCGAATTGGTTCAAATAAGAAGAGAGTTACACCAACTACCAGAAATTGGGTTGGAAGAAGTTGAAACGCACCGCTATCTTTTAGAAAAAATTAGGTCCTTGCCCCAAGAAAAAGTAACTATTTCAACCTGGCGAACGGGAATCATCGTGAAAGTCAAAGGACGCATCGGGAAAAGAGCTTTAGGTTGGCGGACGGATATAGACGGTTTGCCTATTACAGAGGAGACTGGTTTGCCTTTTGCTTCTCAAAACAAGGGGAAAATGCACGCTTGTGGCCATGACTGCCATATGGCGATTGCGTTAGGCCTCTTAGCCAAGTTGATTGAAGCTGATTTTGCCGATGATTGTTATCTAATCTTCCAACCGGCTGAAGAAAATGAAGCCGGCGGTAAGCTGATGTATGAGTCAGGGGCCTTTAACGAAATCAACTTGACTGAGCTATATGCGTTACACATTCAGCCAAGCTTACCTGTTGGCATGATTGCCACTAAGGTTGGGACCTTTTGTGCAGGGGATTGTGAGTTTCGCCTAAGGTTTAAAGGCAAGGGGGGACACGGAGCTTACCCTCATCTGTCAAATGACATGATTATTGCTGCCACTCAGTTTATCCAACAACTTCAGACAATTGTCAGTCGAAACGTGGATCCTTTAGCTGGAGCGGTTGTGACCGTGGCTAGTTTTCATGCAGGTGAAGCAACCAATGTTATTCCGGAAGTTGCGGTGGTAGCAGGTTCGATTCGTTCCCTTAATCAAGCAGTCAATCAATTAACCCAGCAGCGCTTGACTGAGATGGCGGAGGGAATTGCTCGATCATTTCAATGTGAAGTTGAGGTAGAATTGGATCAAAAAGGTTATTTACCAGTTATTAATAATAAGGAAACAACGGATAAGCTCATTCGATTTGCTAAGGAAAGTCCGGATGTTGTGTTTGAGGAAGCTGAAACAGCCATGGTTGCTGAGGATTTTGGTTATTTATTAAGTAAGTTTCCAGGGACCATGTTTTCTTTGGGGGTTGATTCGCCATATGAGCTGCATCACAATCGAATGAACCCAGATGAACGAGCTCTGGCGATTGGGGTGGAATTTGTTTTTCAATACTTTAGCCACTTGCAACAAACAAAAGCGGTCTGATTTCACTCAGGCCGCTTTTGTTTTATTTTGATAATGTTAATGGGGATTCTGGTAAGACGATGCCCTCTGCGGTAACCGCCTTGATATAGGCGGCTAGAAAGAGAGATTGGATTCGAAATTGATCGCCGTTCTTAACATACATTACAATCCTAATGGCCAGGTTCCCTTGCCCCAAGTCAGCCACACCCAGATTAGTTGGTCCGCTTTTGATTTCGGGATAATTGGGCACCATATCAGCATTGACTTGATCAACAATCGCATTAATTTTTTCTAAGTCTTGTTCTGGTTTGACCCGCAGTTCGATTAAAGCTCGCATATTTTCTCGTGATAAATTGCTGACAATCGAAATATTTCGATTGGGAACAAAATGGAGAGTCCCATTAAAGCTCTTTATTTGAGTTGTTCTTAAGCCGATGACAACAACTGTTCCTTCAATGTCATCAATCATCACATGATCGCCCACATCGATTTGTCTCTCTAAAATAATGAAAAAGCCAGTTAGCAAATCATTAATAAAGCCTTGAGCCCCGAGACCAATTGCAATCCCAGCAATTCCGGCACCTGCAATTAATGAGCCCACGGGCACGCCGAGAATTGTTAACAAGGTGTAAAGCAAAATAAAGTAGAGTAAGTACTGAAAACCATTGCTAGTTAGTTTATAGAGGGTTTCAACGCGATTTTCACTGTAAGCATCTTTAATTTTATAGTTATTGAAGCCTTGTCTAATGAGCCGCATCCCGACTTTTTTGACGATCATCACAATTAAGAATGTCAGCAGTAAGAGTACTCCTTTGGAAATAAAGGCAGCCAATAAATCGTCCCAGTTAATACCGTTCCAATACTTGGCAAAGGCATTGACCTTTTTTGTAGCTTCTTGAATAATTGGGCTTTCGGTGGACTCCATGGTGGCAGTTAAATAAAATAAGTTCATTGTTCCAACTACTTTCTTGTTTGTCTTGTCGCTCTCTATTGTATCAGAATAATGACGACCATTGAAATATTTTAAGAAACCTTATTTTATATTTGAGAAAAAAGGTGTAAGGTGTTATGCTAAATACACAGGAATCAAGTAAGCGAGAGAAAGGGTAATGTATATGACCGGTGGAGAAGTTGCTGCTATAATAGCTGCAATTGCGTTTGTTATTCTTGTTGTCGTCATTATTATTTGTTGTGTGATGATCATTCCGAAAGTGACAAAAACGATCGAAAAAACCAATAAGGCGATTGATAAAGCATCAGGGATTTTGGATGAAACCAACGTCACCATTCAAGCAGTAACGAAAGACGTTAATGTTTTAACGTATCAGGTGGAAGAATTATTGGTTAAAAGCAATGAGTTATTAGCAGATGTGACACAGAAAGTAGAAACCATTGACCCATTATTTACGGCAGTTGCCGATTTAGGTGAAAGTGTCTCAGATTTGAATACGTCAAGTCGCAATGTGGCTAGTAAGGTTGGGGTTATCAGCAGTAATGCTGCTAAAGCAACCGTTGCAACAAGATTAGGTAAATCAGCGTTTAGGATGTTTAAAAAATAGAAATCTCTAGGAGGATATAGTTATGGGAAAAAAATCAGGTGGCTTTTTATTAGGCGCAATTATCGGTGGAACAGCTGCAGCAGTAGCAGCCTTGCTATTAGCGCCAAAATCAGGTAAAGAATTACGCGAAGAGTTAGCAGATCAGGCTGAAGATTTTAAAAATAAAGCATTCGACTATGGCGAGTATGTTCAAGAGAAAAGTTATGAATATGCAGATCAGGCGACAGACTTTGCTGGGACAGTTAAAGATAAAGCAGTTAAAAGCTCTGAAGATGCCTTATCTTCCTTAAGACGCCAAACAGATGACTTATCTGATAAATTTAAAAAAACGGCTGATGACTTAACTGATAAAGCTGCCGATTTAGCAGATGAATCAGAAGACATTATTTTGGATGTGGCAGACGTGGCTGAAGAAGCGATTGTAGCTACTGATGAGTATGCAGAAGACATCATCGGTACAGTGGAAGATCAAGTGGATGACCTAAAAGACGAATCAAGTATTAACTAATTTTGAGGATAGAATTATCTGTGAAAGCTTGCAGATAGTTCTTTTTTTGAGTTTTTTTGAAAATTTCTTTATATTTTCATGAAAAAATAGATTAAAACGCTTGCAAATTTTCGTGAAATTTGGTAACCTTAAAGTTGAGAAATGTAAACTGGTTTTTCTGAAAACGAAAAACGAGCACATTCATCCAATTTGCTCAGCAAATAATAGTTCGGATAAGTGAGAATTAACTTTTATTAGATTAAACTCATACAAAAAGGAGAAAAAATTATTATGGAAAAACAAACAATAACGATTTATGATGTTGCCCGTGAAGCAAATGTTTCAATGGCAACTGTCTCACGTGTTGTCAATGGCAACCCAAATGTGAAACCAGCAACGCGTAAGAAAGTACTAGAAGTAATCGATCGTCTGGACTACCGTCCAAATGCTGTAGCTCGTGGCTTGGCAAGTAAGAAAACAACGACAGTTGGGGTGATTATTCCTGACGTTAGCAATATTTTCTTTGCTTCTTTAGCTCGAGGGATTGATGATGTTGCAACCATGTATAAATACAATATCATTTTAGCAAACTCAGATGGTAACGATGAAAAAGAAATCAACGTATTAAATAACTTATTAGCGAAGCAAGTCGATGGTGTTATTTTTATGGGCCATCATATCACAGAAGCTATTCGTGGTGAATTTTCTCGATCTAAAACACCGGTTGTTTTAGCGGGTTCAATTGATCCTGATGACCAAGTTGGTTCTGTGAATATTAATTATAAAGAAGCGACTAAAGAAGCGACTGATTTATTGGCTAAAAATGGCAATAAAAAAATTGCTTTCGTTAGTGGTGCCTTATTAGATCCAATTAATGGTAAAGAGCGTTTAAGTGGGTATAAAGCCGCCCTTAAAGAAAATGGATTGAAGTACAGTGAAGGTCTAGTCTTTGAATCTGAGTATCAGTATAAAGCTGGAGAAGAACTAAGCAAACGAATCATCAACAGTGGCGCAACTGCTGCTTATGTTGTTGACGATGAGTTAGCTGCTGGGATTGCCAATGGCTTAATTGACAGTGGGGTTAAAATTCCAGAAGAGTTCGAAGTCATCACAAGCAATAACTCTTTGTTAACAGATGTGATTCGTCCTCGTTTAACAAGTGTGACACAACCCTTATATGATATCGGTGCTGTTTCAATGCGTCTTTTGACTAAGTTGATGAACAAAGAAGATATTGACGAGAAAACGGTTATTTTACCTCATGGTATTGTTAAAAAAGGGTCAACTAAATAAAGTAAATAATCATTAGCCTGTTAGCATAGCTAACAGGCTAATGTCTTTTTTTTTAATAGAAATACCGCCAAATCGAGGTAATTAACTCCTTGATTTGGCGGTATTTCACTTATAGTTAAACGTCTTAGATGAAGCTCACTATTTTGGTTAGTCATCTTCATCTTTTTTATTGGCATTATTTGTGACAGCTGAATTATTTCGATTGGTTGTGCCACTACTTGGTGTTGTTTTAGCCGGTGTTTTTGGCTTAACATAACTCTCATTCCAAGTTTTGAGGTATTGAGCATCAGTTGCGCCCATACCAAATCTAAATTGTGTTGCTGAGGGGCCATTCTTAGCCCAGAGGGATTCGATTTTTTTACCTGGGACGGTCCAAGTACTGCCTTCCACCGTCGCAGTTCCCATCTTCTGACCACTAAAGTCAGATACTTCAGCGTGAATCACACTTGGATCTAAAGCAAATCGTTCAGTGATACCGAATAAAGCGGGATTAGCTTCATAGGCAGCGTTAGCGATATACGCCCACAACTGCATGTTGTTTTGCCCGTAAGTAGAATCCATCGGAATCACCGCATCTGAATAGCCAATCCAATTGGACATGCTGACCTTTGGCGTGGAGGCAATGAACCAATAATCCCCATTGTTTTCAGAAGTCCCGGTCTTGCCAACCCAGTCAGCATTGGTGAGGCCGCTGCCCATGGCTGCTAAAGTCCCTTTGGACATGGTTCCTGTTCCACTGGTAATAACATCACGCATCATATCATTCATAATTGACGCAGTGGCTGGCGAGAAGACCGCAACGGGTTTAACCTCATGTTGGTAAATAATATTACCGCTATTATCTGTAATTTTCTCAATTGAATAGCCTTGAGAGTAGTTTCCTTTATTGGCTAAGGTCGCAAATGCGTTGGTTTGTTCTAAGTTAGTTGGACCGGTATTTGTTCCACCAACAGCAATCGATTCTTGCCCATAGTACTCACCATCTGTCATCCGCATGTTCATTTTTTTGTAATACTCCTTTGGATCTGCCACTTTTAATAATTCCTGATAAAGTTCAACTACAGGAACGTTATCAGATATTTTTAAAGCTTCTCTGGCAGACTTAAAGCCGGTTGAAGTTTTTCGATCATAATTCATTAAATCAACATCGTCGTCTGGGGCTTTATACTTGCGAGAAAAGTTCGACAGCTTTGATTCACTGCCGATTAAGCCGACATCAATGGCAGGGGCATATGCCAAAATAGGTTTGATGGTGGAACCTGGAGAACGCTCAGAATTGAACGCATGATTGTTCTTATTCTGATTAAAATCGCGACCAGCAATGAAACTAATAATACGACCAGTTTGGTTGTCCAACAAAACGCTGCTAGTTTCAATACCATAATTGCCAATAAACATGCCAGCGTAATTAGCAGTGGCATTTTGCATGGCCTCATAAACATTTTTGTCGATGGTCGTCTCAACAGTATAACCATCACGACGTAACTCCCGTGCCGCAATATCGTAATACTTTTCACGGAGCTTTTGATTGTCAGTAAGGTCCTCTTTTTTGAGCCCATCAGCCTCGTAATAAATCGGCATCAGGATTTTAATCGCCTGATCGTAGGTATAATCGTATAGATAACCATTTACATTGTCTGTAACATCTTCACTTGGTTTAAAGTCTTGTGTTAAATCATAATTTTTAGCATCGTCGTATTCCTGTTTGGTGATGTATTCTTCCTTATACATATTGTAAAGGACTTGATCTTTTCGTTCCAAACCTAAGGACTGATCATCACGGAGTTCACCAGTATTTAAGTAAGGGCTGTAACTAATTGGGCTTTGTGGCAAACCGGCAATAAAGGCGGCTTGAGGTAAATTTAATTGATCCGCAGTCGTATTAAAAATCCCCTTAGCTGCTTCTTGCACGCCTGCGATATTTTGCCCTTTATTGTTACGTCCAAAAGGTGAGACATTCAGATAAGAGGTAATGATTTCATCTTTTGAGAAAAATTTCTCAACCCGCAGAGCTAGTACAATTTCGTTGGCTTTACGCTTGTAGGAGGTTTCGCTAGTTAAGACTTGCTGTTTAACTAACTGCTGAGTGATGGTCGACCCACCAGATGAACCTCCAAGGCCAGTTGCGTCAGAGACGAGAGCCCGAATAACTGCTTTAGGGACAATTCCTTTATGGACATCAAAGTACTCGTCCTCAGTTGAAATTAAAGCTTCTTTGACAAGGGGAGAAATCTGATCAGATGATACGTTAGTGCGAATTAAATCAGAGCGAATATCAGCAATTTTCTCACCACCAGCATAGGTGATGGTGGAAAGTTGCTCCACGTCGTTAATTTTATTTTGTAACTCTTGTTTATTTGGGACAGGTGTATCTGACACGAGATAAGCAAAATAACCGATCCCAATGCCTCCACCTAAAGCTCCTAAGAAGAGGAAGACCACGATCATAAAATAAACCAATGATTTCATGACTTCAAAGGTCACATTAAAAGCAAATAACACTTTATCTTTTGCTGTCTTGTCACTTTTAGCAAAGGCATCTTTGGCGGACCCTAATGATTGCTGTATTTTATTTTTAGTATTTCGATTGAACAACAAAAAATTCACCTCAAACTATGGATTATATCGGTTAATTATAACAAATAAATAAGGTCATGCCTAGCTTTCGAGAAAGTTAATGGGGAAACCTTAAGAAATTGTCACCTATCTGGAGAAAAGTCTGATAGGTAAGGGTATTTTTAGTCATTTGACAGAAGTCTAAATCGAGTATCTCAAGGGCTAGAACTGAAAAAAGAAGAAAAATTCATTAACTTAAGGCAATTATATTGAGACTTAACTCAAAGAGTTATACAATTTAGAAGTTGAGGTTTAGCAAAAGACTAAACTAAAAAGAAGATAGCTTTTGAATGTTGCAAAAGCATTTCAATACGAGGAGGATTTATTTATGTTAATTGGCTCACATGTTAGTATGAGTGGGAAAAAAATGTTATTAGGATCAGCAGAGGAAGCGGCGGGCTACGATGCACGGACCTTTATGATTTATACTGGTGCCCCGCAAAATACCCGTCGTAAGGCGATTGAAGACATGAATATCGAGGCTGGAAAAGCTTATATGGCTGAAAAAGGGTTGAGCAATATGGTGGTCCATGCCCCTTATATTATCAACTTAGGTAACACTGTTAAACCGGAAAATTTTGGGTTTGCCACTCAGTTTTTACGTGAAGAAATCGTCCGTTCTGAAGCACTTGGAGGCACCCAAATCACCATGCATCCCGGGGCACATGTGGGAGCTGGTCCAGAAGCAGCGATTCAGCAAATCATTAAAGGGTTAAACGAAGTTTTGACTCGTGATCAAATTCCCCAAATTGCCTTAGAAACCATGGCTGGAAAAGGGACGGAAATTGGTCGCACCTTTGAAGAAATTGCCGCAATTATTGACGGTGTGACCTTTAACGACAAATTGTCAGTGACTCTTGATACTTGTCATATCAACGATGCTGGCTATGATGTGACGGATTTTGATGCTGTTTTAGCGGAGTTTGATAGGATTATTGGCTTAGATCGTTTGAAAGTAGTTCATGTTAATGACTCTAAAAATCCTCGTGGTTCCCATAAAGACCGCCATGCCAATATTGGGTTTGGAACGATTGGTTTTGAGGCCTTAAATCGAATTGTTCACCATCCAGCTTTGGAGAGTTTACCGAAAATTTTAGAGACACCTTATGTTGGAGAAGATAAAAAGACAGCCAAAGCCCCTTATAAACACGAAATTGCCATGTTGCGTTCAGGCGCCTTCAATGAGAACTTGTTAGCGGAGATTACCGCTGGATAGGCATTATAGCTGAATTTAAACTGCTGTAAAAAAAAAGATTTGCTTATTTTTAAGTTTTAACTTTTCATTTGTGCTCTTTTTTAGTACAATTGGTTATTGAGAGTACAAGTTGAAAGGAAGGAGAGGAATAAAATGAGTACAGGATATGTAATTTTAATCGCAGTTATTGCTTTGGCATTAGGCGCAGTTGGTGGGTTCTTTCTTGCGCGTAAATATATGGAAGATTACTTGAAGAAAAATCCTCCCGTTAATGAGGATATGTTACGTATGATGATGATGCAAATGGGACAAAAACCATCTGAGAAGAAAATTCGTCAAATGATGCAAAATATGAAAAATCAGGCAGGCAAGCCAGAGAAAAAATAATATTTTGAACCAGATCGTATGAGAGCAAAAAAGACGGGCAGATTTTTTAATCTGCCTGTCTTTTTGCGCCCTCATATCATGATAGTAGGTGAGTTTTAGCAAAAAAGGAATAAGTTAGTGGAGGAGTTGTGAGAACTGCATGAAAATATTTAGGAAATTGGGATGGTTTTTTAAAGAAGAACGAAAATCCTACATCATTGGGGTCACGTCACTTGTGATAGTCTCCATGTTGCAAATTGTATCGCCAAGAATTATCGGGATAGTCATCGATGAAATAGCAGATAAAACTTTGACGGCTAGTCGTCTGATTATGTGGGTTGGCATTGTGGCAGGGGTAGCAGTGTTACAATATATTCTGCGTTACGTCTGGCGAACTAATATTTGGGGAAGCGCAGCTAAATTAGAAAAATCATTAAGAAAACAATTATTTCATCATTTTACCGTGATGGACAATGTCTTTTTTCAAAAATATCGCACAGGAGATTTAATGGCTCATGCCACCAATGATTTGTCTGCGATTCAAAATGTAGCTGGAGCGGGAATTTTAACCTTTGCCGATTCATTGGTCAATGGTGGGGTTACGATTATTGCCATGATTATTTTTGTAGACTGGCGTTTAACATTGATTGCCTTATTGCCATTACCATTGTTAGCATTTACGTCACGAAAATTAGGCTCTGAATTACATGGGGCATTTCGCAAGTCTCAGGAAGCTTTTTCTACTATTAACGACAAGGCACAAGAAAGTATTACCGGCATCAAAGTCATTAAAACCTTTGGCCAAGAGAAAGAAGACATGGTTGATTTTCAAGAAAAAGTCGACGATGCCATCATAAAAAGCAATCGAGTCAACGTTTTGGACGCGTTGTTTGATCCGATTATTACCATTATTATTGGGTTGTCTTACATCTTAACAATCATCGTTGGAGGGTCCTTTATTATGAAGGATGTGATAACGATTGGTCAGTTGATTACCTTTATCGATTATATCTCCATGTTGATCTGGCCGATGTTTGCTATAGGTCGTCTTTTTAATGTGCTAGAACGTGGTAGTGCTAGTTACGACCGAGTACAAGAATTGTTGCACGAGAAATCACATATTGTGGAAAAAGAAGGTGCTATTCAAGAAGAAGCAAGAGGAGTCTTGGTTTTTGATATGAATGCATTCCGCTACCACGGTGATGAAGAAGATACACTCCACAATATTCACTTTAGAATTGAAGAAGGCAGTACCCTGGGCATTGTTGGCAAAACAGGAGCTGGCAAGACCACGATTATGAAATTATTATTGCGTGAGTATGATCAGTATGAAGGGCGTATTACGTTTGGTGATGAAGATATTCGTGATTATTCATTGGACGGGTTACTCACCTCCATTGGTTATGTGCCTCAAGATCATTTTTTATTTTCTATGACGATTCGAGATAACATCCGTTTTGCTAATCCAGACGCCAGTCAAGACGAAGTGGAAAAAGCGGCTGAATTAACCGCTATTCATGAGGATATCATGGAGATGCCAAAAAGCTACGACACACTGGTTGGCGAACGTGGCGTTTCTTTATCTGGTGGTCAAAAGCAACGGTTGTCAATTGCCCGAGCTTTGGTCATTAATCCTGAATTATTAATTTTGGATGATGCCTTATCAGCAGTGGACGCGAAGACGGAAGAACGAATTTTATCCAATTTAAAAGCCATCCGAGGTGATAAAACCACCATTATTGCAGCTCACCGAATTAGCAGTGTGATGCATGCTCAAGAAATTATCGTGATTGATGAGGGTCAAATTATTGAACGAGGCACCCATCAGGAATTGATAGCTCTAGATGGCTGGTACGCTCGCATGTATGATCAACAACAATTAGAAGCAAAAATCGAAGGAGGTGGCGAATAATGTCTGAACAAGTTGAATCAGCTTGGGCAAAGTCAATGCCTGTTAAGGAACAAGTCACGATTGTCAAGCGCTTGTTGAAATACACAAACCCCTTCAAAAAGCAGTATGCCGTGGCGATATCGTTGGCAGTAATTTTATCGGTGATTAATATTTTTATGCCGAAAATTATCCAAGTATTAATTGATAATTATTTGGAACCTAAAACTGCCACACAACAAACGATCTTTTTTTTCGCGTTTCTTTATTTAGTTGGAACTTTAATTAAGGCAGTTGTCTGGTTTTTCCAATTTTATTTATATTCAAAAGCTTCTTTAAAGACCTATCAGTATATCCGCAGTCAATTATTTGCAAAACTTCACACCATGGGCATGCGTTATTTCGATAAAACCCCAGCAGGTTCAATCGTATCCCGTGTGACCAATGATACGGAGTCTCTCTTTGAATTTTGGTACGTCTTTCTCTATGTCTTAACAGGGGTATTTGCGATTGTCTCTTCATTCGCTGCGATGTTCACCATCAATGTCAAATTAACTTTTATCTGTATGGTGTTTTTACCTATTTTATTGGTGATTATTTGGTACTATCAACAGTTTAGCTCTCGGGTGTATCGTAATATGCGAGAACGTCTAAGCCAGCTAAACACGAAATTAAATGAATCGATTTCAGGGATGAGCATTATTCAGCAATTTCGTCAGGAAAAACGCTTGGAAAAAGAATTTGATCAAACCAATGAGGAGTATTTACAAACTCGTTTTCAAATGATTCGCACCAACTCCTTATTGTTAGCCCCGGTCATTAATTTACTGGTGGCTTTGTCTATTGGGTTAGTTCTTGGGTATTTCGGCGTAATCTCATTAACCAATCCTATTGAAGTCGGGGTTATCTTTGTTTTTATTTCTTATGTGAGAACTTTTTTCCAACCGATGATCAATATGATGGATTTTCTTAGTGTTTTTCAAGACGGCATGGTTGCTGGAAGTCGTATTTTAAAAATAATGGACGACACAGAACTGGCTCCTCAACAACATTCTGAGGCAGCAGCTGAAATTAAATTTGGAAAAGTTGAATTTCGCAATGTCAGTTTTTCCTATGATGGCACTCACAAAGTTTTAAACAACATTAGTTTTATTGCCAATGAAGGTGAAACGGTGGCATTAGTCGGTCATACTGGGAGCGGTAAAAGCTCGATTATTAATGTGATGATGCGTTTTTATGAGTTTTATGAAGGGGAAATTTTGATTGATGATCAAGACATTCGTGACTTCCCTATAGAAGAACTCCGTAAAAAAATGGGATTAGTGTTACAAGATGCTTTTATGTTTTACGGTGATATTGCGGGGAATATTCGTTTGTTAAATAAAGACATCACGGATAATCAAATTCGCGATGCAGCGGAGTTTGTACAAGCGGATAAATTTATTAATACATTGCCGGATAACTACCACGCTAAAGTCATTGAGCGAGGTGCTAGCTATTCCAGTGGCCAACGGCAGTTAATTTCCTTTGCCAGAACAATTGTAACTGATCCGAAAATTTTAGTGTTAGATGAGGCAACAGCGAATATTGACACTGAAACAGAAGGCTTGATCCAAGAGGGATTGGCCAAGATGCGAAAAGGTCGGACTACTTTGGCGATTGCCCATAGACTATCAACCATTCGTGATGCCGATTTGATTTTAGTCTTGGATAAAGGACGTATTGTTGAGCGGGGAAATCACGATCAACTAATTGAGCATGGTGGGTTGTATTTCGACATGTATCGTTTGCAGAAGAGT
The DNA here is from genome assembly GCF_963518325.1 of uncultured Vagococcus sp. Classification (NCBI taxonomy): domain Bacteria; kingdom Bacillati; phylum Bacillota; class Bacilli; order Lactobacillales; family Enterococcaceae; genus Vagococcus; species uncultured Vagococcus sp. The sequence continues at coordinate 57,072 of NZ_CAUQJB010000014.1, forward strand.
AAACAGAATGAATAGTCTGATTATTGAAGACTTGTGAATGATAAACATTAAGATACCAATGATACTCGGTATCTTAATGTTTTTTTGCTGTATGCTTGAGACATAAAAGGGATAGAGGTGTGAGCTATCTGCTAATCCTTGGTTGTACTAAATGTGGCGGACAGCTTTTTCCTAGATTATAGGGGGAGTTCATAGGCTTAGGTGCTGAGCAAATGATTGTATCTAAAGGGATGCCATAGTGTCTCTCTTTACTCATTCGAGTTAAGGATTCCCATAACCAAGCAACAACGGCAGGGGAGCCCAAGTTTTTCTTGAGTTATCTCATTTTTTTAAGATGTCTTTTTCGAAAAAAATCTTTACAAAAGACCATGAATCCTGTAATGTTCAAAAGGTAGTTTTAGATTGTCGGAATTATCAGATAATTTTGATTAACTAACAATTAAGTCAAATGGAGGAAGTGGAGAAGTGAGTTTATTAGGTGCATTTATTTGTGTAGCAAGTATTTTGGTGATTGGAGAGATTGTTTCTGCTAAAACCAAGGCTTGGATTCCGTCGGTGTTCGTTTCAGGAATGCTGTTTCTAGTCGGTTTTTGGACCGTATTGCCAAAGGATTTAATTGAAAGAGCAGGTGTTTCAACGACGTTGTCAACGCTATTTGTTTACTTGCTCATTACGAATATTGGCACGATGTTGTCATTGGATGAGTTAAAACAACAGTGGAAATACGTGCTAGTTTGTTTGGTAGCAATGGTAGGGGCAGTTGTCTTAATATTTGCCATCGGGATGTTATTGACAGATTATAATACTGTTATTGTGGGGACACCACCCCTTCTTGGAGGGATTGTGTCGGCTTTGTTAATGTCCGAAGCCGCTGCTAACGCTGGATTAACGGATTTGTCTGTCTTAGCAGTTGTGATTTATGTGATGCAGGGATTCGCCGGTTATCCATTAACTTCGATAGTTTTGAAAAAAGAAGGCCGCCAGACCCTGACACTTCACCGCCAAGGAAAATGGAAAAAAGAGGAAGTCTTGCCAGAAGGAACAACGAAAGATCAGGAAAAACCAGCAAAACTATTAACGATTTTGCCTAAGTATTTTGATACAACCCATTTCACCTTACTAAGAATTGCCATTGTTGCATTTTTAGCGGTACAATTTTGTCAATTATTAGCACCAGTTATCTCAATAAACGCTTTTGTGATGTGTTTAGGGTTTGGAGTATTGGCTCGCTATCTAGGTTTTTTAGAAAAAGCACCATTGACTAAATCCAACAGTTACGGGTTTGCTATTTTAGTTCTAATGGCTTATATTTTTGATGGCTTAAAACAATCGACACCGACGATGCTAATGGATTTATTGTATCCGATGCTCGTAATCATTGTGGCAGGCGTCATCGGCTTATATATATTCTCATGGGGTGCGGCTAAGGTGTTGAAGGTTAGTCCACAAATGGCCTTTGCCACTTCTTTGACAGCTTTATATGGATTTCCAGCAGATTATATTTTAACCTTGGAAGTCATTCGCAGTTTAACCGATGATGAAAAAGAACAGGAAGTCCTAAAAGACCACATGGTGCCGCCAATGCTCGTAGGTGGATTTGTTTCTGTTACGATTGTATCAGTGATTATTGCTGGTATTTTTGTGGGCTTAATTAGATAGAGAGAGGGAGAAAACATGACAAAAGAAATTAAGACGTTAATCGAAGCAGAGGAAGAGAAGTTAATTACCATGCGGCGTTATCTGCATCAGCATCCGGAGTTATCAATGGAAGAATTTGAAACAACCAAATGGATTGCCAAGGAATTGGACGAGTTGGCTATTTCTTACAAGTTAGGTAATCCGACCGGTCTTATTGCCACAATCAAAGGCTCACATCCTGGTAAGATGGTTTTATTACGTGCCGATATGGATGCATTACCTGTCAGAGAACTAAATGAGGGGCTTAGCTATAGCTCTCAAAATGAAGGGAAGTCTCACGCTTGTGGCCATGATGCCCATACGGCAATGCTTTTAACTGCAGCTCGGGTATTGGTTCAACTAAAGGAAAAGATTCACGGATCTATTCGTTTGATTTTTCAACCAGCAGAAGAAGTGGCAAAGGGTGCGAAATTGATGATTGAACAAGGCGCTCTGGAAAGTGTTGACAACGTGTTTGGCATACATATCTGGTCAGGGGTTCCCGTAGGTCAGGTTTGTTGTTACCCAGGACCTTCATTTGCTGCGGCTGACATTGTTAAAATTCATTTTGAAGGAGTCGGCGGTCATGCAGCGATGCCTGAGCAGACGGTTGATGCAGCGATTGTGGCCTCTCAATTTGTCAGCACGGTTCAAACAATCGTTTCAAGAGAAATAGATCCCTTACATCCAGCGGTGGTGACTATTGGCAAAATGGATGTGGGCCAACGCTTTAATGTTATTGCGCAAGATGCCTACTTGGAAGGAACTATTCGTAATTTTAATGAAGGAACCCGTGGAATTGTGGAAGAAAAAATCAGTCATTACGCTCAACAGCTAGCTGGTTTATATGGTGCTAAAGCAAGTGTTGATTACGTTCGTATGACTGAGGTAGTTGACAACGATTATGAATCTGCTCAATTAGTGACAGAAATCACTCAAGATTACTTTGGTAAAGAGGCGATTGGTGGTCCAGCACCAACTATGGGAGCTGAGGATTTTGGCTTTTATATGCGTGACCGACCTGGCGCCTTTGCCTTAGTGGGGAGTGGTAATCCCGATAAAGACAGTTGTTGGCCGCATCACCATGGTCGCTTTAATATCGATGAAGATGCCTTGAAGATGGGGGCCGAATTATATACACGTTACGCATTGGCTTATTTAAACAAAGAGATGTAAAAAAGCACAGCCCAACTTAATTTTATTGGGCTGTGCTTTTTTGTTTATGCCAGTTTTGATTTACGTTTCTTTTTTGATAAACCGCCTTGTTCTCTGCGAAGGATAAAGCCAATTAAAGCGAAGGCTAAGACAAAGAGTAGCAAGATACCAATATTGAAATAAAATTCGGCTAAGGTTTGACTACTATACGTCTCCAAGTTAGCGACTAAGTGATTGTTTGTAATATACCAATAAGTTGGGAAGAAAGAAGCGATTTTTAAAACCGGTTCACTCATCATTTCTTGGGGAACAAAAGCGCCACTGATAAAACAAGTTCCCAGAACCAGAATATTGTTTAGACCGGAAATCATTTCGGTGGTGGTGACAAAATAGGACACCGTGACGGCCAGGCTAATCATCGCTAGTAGAAAGACGAAAGCGTTCAGTAAGAGTAAGTGAGTCATGGAATCGCCAAGACTGGATTTTGACAGTACTAGGCTGATTGCGACAAAGATGACCCAGCTGATAAGTGAGAACAAGGCGACAGCAGAATAAAAGTAAGTGCTGCGTTTGCGCTCAGAAAGTGGCGAACAGTTATTGCGGTCTTTTACATCTTGACGATTCATAGAGAGACTGACAATACCAATCGATGACAAAATGGTCATAAAGAGACCGTAAGCCAATAAGTTGAAGATTCGGGCTGTTTCATTTTTATTGCCACTGGTGACAGTGGGTTCAAATGAGACAGCAGCGTCATTTCCTAAGTTAGTGGCGACCATTTTTAAAATAGCTGTTTCACTTTTTTCAGGAAAGTTAGCATAGTAAAAAGCTACTTTATTAACAAATTGATTGATTAAAGTTGAAGTTTGAAAGTCTGCCTGAGAGCTAGGTATGGCCTTAGTTGGTATAGCTGGTTTTTCGCCAGCGGCCATATCAGTTGAGAAATTCTTAGGAATAGTGACGATATATAGGACTTTTTTGAAGAAGAGAGCGTCTTGTTGCCCTTTTTCAGATGGATCAATTGTGACAACCGTACTATTTTTCCTAAGATAGCTTTCCAGTTCTTTCGCAGTAGCACCTGTATCCTGGTTAATAATCGCGATTGGGCTCTTATCCGCATCAAAACTTCCTTTGTTATCTGTTTGATTGACTTGAGAATAGGCGAAAGTAATGGCCAGATTAATAGCAATGGCTAAAACAAAGGTCATTTTATTTTTTTTAACAATATTGAAAAAGGCCTTAAATATCGGCATAAGCTTGTCTCCTCATTATTAAGTAATTAGCAATGTTAATGACAACGGTCATAATAAGCATCATGCCAATGGTCATAAAGAAGCTGGTTAAGTCAGTGTAATAAAATAATTTATATAAGGCATCTGTGATGAGACTCGTAGGATTTAACCAGGCAATAATCGGAGCGTGCTGATCAATCCAATATTTAACATCTGGAAACATCATTCCGGATAAAAAGCCACCAAAGACCGACACCGTAGTGACGATGGTTGATTTTAAATTAAAGTTCCCTTTAATGCCACTACCGACTAATGATCCTAGTGAAATACTCAGAAGGCATGACATCAGACAAGTTAGCAAAATCAGTGACCAGCGATTGCCAAAATCAACTCTTAAAACAAATCGAATAAAGCCAAGGACCAATAACATTTCACCGAAAAAAATAAGAAAGGCCGCTAATAAATTGGTGAAAATTAGCGTAGATTTATTTACGGGACTCATGCTCATTCTCAGGCCTTTAGGACTTTGATTCGCTTGCAGATCGGAACTGTTTTTTATACCCCAATTCATGCCAAACATGCAGGCCATGGCAATGACCGTAAAGAAATACAAGGTTGTTGATTTTGGTTCATTTTCACCATAGACCGTTTTTTCAGTATAGGTGTGAGCATTCAAAAGATCATTCACTAGAGACTCGGAAAATTGCTCCGGTTTTTCTCTGACAATATCCCCCATAGCAGCGGTGATATAGGTGAATTGTTGTAGAAAGTCTTTTAGGAAGGTCTGATTAAAGCCATTATTATTAATGACTAAAAGTGGTGCTTCCTCTTCCAACAAATAATAACCACTTATTTTATTTTCTTTTAAAGCGGTATCGGCAGTGACTTTGTCAGTGGTGGACACTTTGAAAATAGCTTGTTGATCATTTTTGGCAGTCTTAAGTGAATCCGTAAAGCGTTGGTTTTCTGGGGAGTCGATGGTCTTAACGACGGCAACAGGGATTGTGTTAAAAGTGAATTGGTCATCTAAATTACTAAAGGCCATCTTGAAAAAACAAGCTAAAATGATAGGAAAAAATAAGCTCCAAAAGATGATACTTTTATTTTTGAGTAATTGTTTAAATCGATAGCTAAATAAATGGTTAAACATAGTGTTCCTCCGTGTCTGTGAGATAGCTTCGGTCATTGAATTAATGACGTCAACTGATGTGAATCTGTCAATGGAACGAGATGTCTGATTAATCCCGTAACTGTTTTCCTGTTATTTCCAAAAAGACATCATTTAACGTTGGCTGTAAGCTGTAGAAATCACCAAAAAGTAAATCCTTTGATTCGAGATGATGCAAGAGTTTTAAAAGAACTTTTTCTTCTTTTAGAGTATCCAATCGCAAGGTAGTCCCATCGTAATCTGCATGAAGAACGCCAGTCCAATTTTTGATGGTAGTCAATAAGTCTGATGGGCAGAGAGGCAGTTCAATTTGGAGCTTTTCACTAGTTTGAATCATTCGTTTGAGGTCCTCTTTTGTGCCACTGGCTAAGATAGAACCCTTATCCATGATAATGATCTCCGAACAAATTTGCTCGATTTCTTCCATATAATGAGAGGTATAAACAATCGTAGCCCCTTTGCGATTTAATTCTTGAATGCTTTCTAAAATATTGTTTCTGCTCTGAGGATCGACGGCCACCGTTGGTTCATCGAAAAAAATCAACTCAGGTTCGTGGGCAATGCCACAAGCAATGTTTAAACGGCGCTTTAAACCACCACTTAATTTTTTGGGATAAAAGTTAAGGAACTCTTCCAGTTGGACGATGCGAATGGCTTCAGCGACACAGGTTTTTCTTCTGTCCTTGTTACTGATATAGAGGCCACAAAAGTAATCGATATTTTCGTAAACAGTGAGTTCCTCAAAGACCGCTACATCTTGAGGAACAACACCAATTCTACGCTTGAGCTCGGTTTTATCTGGTGCCATTTTTTCACCGAACAATTGAATCTCTCCTTGATCGTAAGTTAATAGGGATAAAATACAGTTGATTGATGTGGATTTACCACTGCCATTGGGGCCAAGTAAACCAAGTACCTCACCTTGTTTAACTGTTAAACTAAAGTGATCCAAAGCCGTTAATTTATCGTATTTTTTCACTAAATCTATTACCTTGATAATCGTTTGATTGTTTGTCATAATTAAGCTCCTTTATGTAAAAAATAACTGTGATTTTGCGTTTCATCGGGTATACTTATACTATAACTAAAAACACGTCGTCATAACAGTGACTATTAGCTAATCATGAAGTGACAAATGTCACATATTCAGCTGGAAAGGAAAGACAGATGTTAAATGAAACGAAGGTTGGGTTTAAAAATAAAGGTCTGCTGTTAATTGGTTGTTTACTCAATTTGTATCAAGATGAGTTTGTTGTCAAAGACATTGGGTTCATTTTGCTGATAATCGTTAGCAGTCTTTTAATTATTTATCAACCGGGTTCTTTGATGAAGGCTCTTGCTCTGATAGGAACGATTGTCTTGGCTGTTTTCTTTTCTAAATATGCCTTATTTTTTCCAGTCTTGCTCTATGACTTTCTGGAAAGAGACAAGGGAGTTACTTATATTATATTTCCCTTTATCGGCATCGTCTTAATCGTCATAAGCTATTTGGACAATTTTTCAGTCTTGGCCTTTTATTTGTTTTTAGGGTTGATGGCGATTTACTTACGTGAGGAAATGGAGAAGAGTCTTAAGTTATCAGAAGACTATAGACGTCTTGATTTATCAAGCAAAGAACATCGGTTTTTATTGGAAAAGCAAAACTTTCATTTAATTGAAGAACAAAATTTAAATTTAACCTTAGGCATTGCGGAGGAACGTAATCGAATTTCCAGAGATATTCACGATAATGTGGGGCATTTATTATCTAGCTCATTGATTCAAATCGGCGCGTTAAACGTGTTAAATCAAGATGTAAAACTAGAAGATCCTCTCAATTTATTAGAAGCGACAGTCCAGGAAGGAATGGATAATATTCGTGACAGTGTCCATAATCTTCACGATGACTCCTTGAATTTGAAAGAATCTCTGTTATTCATTGTTGATAGTTTTCAAGAGTACTCGATTGAGTTTCATTATGACATTAAGGAGGCAATTGGTGCAGGACTAAAGATGGACCTATTGATGATTATCCGAGAGTCTTTAGCAAATGTTATGAAGCATTCAAATGGAACCAAGGTTTTTTTGGAAGTTGTCGAACAGCCAGCTTTTTATCGGGTGCTAATAAAAGATAACGGCAGTAATAACGTATCAAAGAACCCGCTAGAGGTTGGGATGGGCCTCAATAGTATGAAGGAGCGGATGATGAAACAAGGGGGCCGCTTAACGGCTGAGCAACAAAGTGATGGTTTTCAAGTTCTTGCAATCATACCAAAAGAGAGTGGGGAAGAGTAGATGCGTGTCTTAATTATTGATGATGACCAATTAGTGAGCTTGTCGCTAAAAACCATTTTAAATGCTCAGGCGGAGATGGAGGTTGTTGCAACAGGCAATTCAGGTCATGAAGCTATCGAGCTTTATCGGCAAACACGGCCCGATATTTTATTGATGGACATCAGGATGGGGGATATGACAGGACTGGAAGCAGGAGAAATTATTTTACAAGAGTTTCCTCAAGCGTTAATTGTCTTTTTGACGACCTTTTTGGATAACGATTATGTGGTTCAATCCCTAAAGATTGGCGCAAAAGGTTATATTCTTAAGCAAAATTTTGAGTCAATTGTGCCATCGATTAAAGCTGTTCATGTAGGGCAATCGGTTTTTGGTGATCAAATCGTCAGCTTAATGCCAGAGTTACTGTCAGCGAAGAAGGAAAATAAAATTAACAGTTGTTTAAGTGATCGAGAACAGACTATTTTAACAGAAATTGCTGAAGGGCTTAACAACAAAGAAATAGCAGAAAAACTTTTTCTAAGTGAAGGAACTGTCCGAAACTACATTAGCACGATGCTGGATAAATTAGCCTTGCGGGATCGGACGCAATTAGCGATTTATTTCTATAAAAACAGTTAAACACGCTAGACATCTAAATGGTGGATTTAGTGTCTAACGTGTTTTTGGGTGTTGAAAAGCGGACTCGATTGGCCCCGTGAGTGACAGTGAGTTCCAGCGTGAGAGTTTAGGTAATGGTGGACTTGCTACGCCAGACGCCAGAACGCCAACGGTAAATCATCAAAATACTACGTAAGACTTCGTCGATGGCATAAGCTACCCAGACACCTACGAGTCCCATTTTCAGCCAAATGGCCAGGCCGTAAGAAAAAGGCAGGCTAATAACCCAAAGGACAATCAAACTGCAAACAAGGGGGTACTTAACATCGCCTGTCGCATTTAAACCACTGACCATGACCATGTTGATGGAACGAGCAGCTTCCAAAACAATATCCACAACAAAGACAATTCTAGCAATTTCTATTACTTCATGATTCGTTGTAAAAATGCCCATAATCGGTTCGATAAAAATCAAGGTTAAGGTGCTAATGAGCAAAGAGCTAAGGGTGGCTATAACAATTGTCCGCATGCCGCGAGTATAAGCACGGTCATATTCTTTTGCCCCCACGTTGCGACCGACCATGATTTGATTCCCTTGAGCCAGAGACGCAGCTACCAGATAGACAAATTGAGTGATGGCCGTCACATAGGATTTAGCGATCAACACACTTTGCCCTAACGAAGCTACAATCATGGTTACCACAACTTGTGCCGCCTGATAAGACAAAGATTCTCCAGAGGACGGCAGACCTAAGGTTAAGATATTTTTTAAGTCTGGCAAAGAAAAATTGGCCTTTTTCATTTTTAAGGGATGAAAATTTAGATGTTTAGTCAATAAGACACCAGCAATGATTAAACCAACAGAATTTCCTACAACACTGGCCATAGCTAGCCCTTTCACACCGAAACTAGGCAAACCCATAGGCCCATACAAAGCTACGTAATTCCCAATAACCGCGATAATGCTGGCAGTCATAGGAATTAATAAGGCGGGTCGGGTTAAGCCGTGGCTTCTAAGAATGGCAATAATAGTGGCAGAGATAGAGGAAACGAACAAACTGCCGCCAAATAGTTGTATATACCCTTTGCCAATCTCAACTAGATTAGGTTTTAAGTTCATAAATTGCAATAACTGAGCTGGAAAAAGAATAAAGGCTAAGCTGATTAACAATCCCAATATAACAGAGCCAATCAAGGCTGTTGTGATAATCGTTGGGATTTTTTCCTTTTTCTTCGCACCAATTAGCTGAGCGATGATGATCTGTGCCCCAACAGTAATAAAGCCGTACACGAATACCGATAAATTTAACAGCTGATTAGCAGCTCCGATGGCTGCCACAGCAGGTTCAGAATATTTGGAAATCATAAAGACGTTAATATTTCCGATGGCGACTCGGAGGAATAATTCCACAAAAATTGGCCAACTCAGAAAGAACAGTTCCCGATCGGAAATGGAAATTTTTCTTGAAAACTTCATGATGGCTCCTTTCATTTTACCTGACGATGAAAAATAGTTATTTTGCTCTTCATTGGTTATTTTAAAGAAGTGGGGGCTAATGTCAAGATACTAGGGAATTTAATGGCTTACTATGACCAATTTTGGGCAGAATGCCAAGATTCTTTGACATTAAAGTCAAGAGTCGATTTTCAAATAAGTCGACAGATAATACAGGCAAAAGGGTAGACAAAAAAGGGAGATAACGGTAAAGTAAGGATAGAATTTGAAAAGAAAGAGGATGTACATATATGCGCGACGTAATTATTATTGGAGCAGGACCTGGCGGAATGACCGCGGCTCTTTATGCTTCAAGAGCAGATTTATCAGTCTTAGTATTAGAAGGTGGACTTCCTGGAGGCCAGTTGAATAATACGGCAGACGTGGAAAATTACCCAGGTGTTGGCCTGGTAACTGGTCCAGATTTAGGCATGAAAATGTTAGAGGATTCAAGTAACTTTGGTGCTGAACATGCTTATGGCTTCGTAACAGGTATTGAAGATCACGGGTCGTATAAAACAGTCTTAACAGAAGATGGTAATTACGATACGAAAGTAGTGATTATTGCTGTGGGATCTGAACATCGTAAATTAGGGGTAACCGGTGAAGATGAGTTTAGTGGTCGAGGTGTTTCTTATTGTGCGGTTTGTGATGGGCCTTTCTTCCGCAATAAACACTTAGTGGTTATTGGCGGCGGTGATTCTGCCGTTGAAGAAGGCAGTTATTTAACTCAAGTTGCAGATAAAGTGACCATCATTCATCGTCGTGACGAATTACGGGCTCAAAAGATTTTGCAAGATCGGGCCTTTAAAAATGATAAAATTGAGTTTATTTGGGATACAACGGTGGATGAAATTCTGGGAAGTGATATGAAAGTAACTGGTTTGTCTTTACGTGATGTTAAAACCAATCAGGTCACAGAAATGGCTGCTGATGGTGTTTTCATTTATGTTGGCTTAGATCCCTTAACCAAACCATTTGAAAACTTGGGCATTACCAATGAAGAAGGTTGGATTCCAACAAATGAGAAAATGGAAACAAGCATACCTGGTGTTTATGCCATTGGCGATGTTCGTGAGACAGTCTTACGTCAAATTGCCACGGCCGTTGGCGATGGTAGTATTGCTGGACAAGAAGCATATAAATATATTGAAGCAATGACCGATTAATTATGATAAACTAATAGCAAAGGGAATAGGGAGAGGAATCTTTCTGTTCCCTTTATTTTGTTTGAATGAGAAAAGAGGCTTACCGATGAAAAGTTGTGGTGTTATAACTGAATATAATCCCTTCCATAATGGTCACGCCTACCATTTAAAAAGAGCCAGAGACGTTAGTAGGGCTGAGGTAGTTGTTGCAGTTATGAGTGGCAATTTCCTGCAGCGAGGAGAGCCAGCCATTATTGATAAGTGGCAGCGGGCGGAAGTTGCCCTTACCCACGGAGCTGATTTAGTCATTGAACTGCCTTTTGCTTATGCCGTTCAATCGGCTGATTATTTTGGTTTTGGGGCAGTTAAGCTACTACAAGCCCTCGGCGTCGATTCTCTTTGTTTTGGCACGGATTCTGATGAAACCTTGGATTATCAGGCTTTTGCTGAATTTAATCAAAGCCATCAAGTAGAATTAGCGCAAGCTTTTCAAGAGATTCGTAATAATGGCATGAACTATCCTCAGCAAATGACGGAAGTTTATCGCAAGCTATTACCAGAATGGCAATTAGATTTTCAGACTCCTAATCATATATTAGGCATGAGTTATGCCAAAGCCAACCAAAAATTTACTTCTCCTATGACTCTGTTACCGATTAAACGTGAAGTAAGCCATCATCACCAAGAAAAAATCGAGTCTTTTGATTTTGCCAGTGGCACTGCGATACGTAAGGCCACTTTATTAGGGGATTTTCGACAAATCGAAAGGGTGGTTCCCGAAGACACCTATCAACTATTAACAGCTACTAAGTTAGCGTCTTGGGAAGGGGCCTGGCCATTATTAAAGTATCAATTGATGGTAAGCTCTGTGGACCAGTTAGCTAGCTGTTATCAAGTAGTGGAAGGCATAGAGTTCCGCTTAAAAGAAATGGCGGTAAAAGCAAATTCATTTGGGGAGTTTGTCTCTCTGGTTAAGACCAAACGCTTCACTTGGACGCGAATTCAACGCTTGTGTACGTATTTATTAATTCAAGTCAAAGTGGAGGAAATCGAAGAAGTTCGAGAGCACAGTTATTTAAGGATTTTAGGATTTAATGACAGGGGACGCCAGTTTTTAAGCGAGCGACGAAAAGAGATTGAGCTACCAATGGTGACCAATCTTAATAAAACAACTGAGAGCTTATTACATTTGGATATTCGAGCGGGGCAAGTCTATCAATTATTGACAGACAGCAAAGCTCAAGATTATTACCGAAAACCATTGATCAGTTTAGGCTGAACTAACTAAAAAAGAAGTGACAATATGACGAAAGAAAGACTAGTACCTTTAGGGAAGATTGTGGTGGGAAATGTGTTCATGGCCTTCGCCTATGCTAAGTGGATGAAACCCAATACGATTATTAATGGTGGGGTGACCAGTCTGGCCATGATTTTGGAGAAAATAACTAAACTGCCCTTACTTTATTTAACTAATGGAGTCACCTTAGTCTTATTAGCGAGCTGTTATGTGTTTCTCGGCAAAGGGAATTTTTGGCGATCCTTAGTCAGCAGTGTTTGCTACATGATATTATTTAGTTTATTTTATTCCTTACCTTTTGAAGTAAGAGTTAACTTGCCTGTTGATTTTATATTTGCCAGCCTATTTATTGCTATTGGTTATTATTGTTGCATTTCTTCCGACGCTTCAACGGTTGGCATGGATGTGATTGCCTTGGCTATTCATAAACGTTCCCCTCAGGTTAGGGTTGCCATAGCCATCCGCTATATTAATTTCCTTGTTCTGGGGATGGGATTACTAACCTACGGCTGGTTGGCGGTAGGAGTAGGTATTGCTTTTAGCTTTCTTAATTCCTATATACTAAACGTCTTATTGTTAGCTCACGAAAAAGGTTCGTTGCTTTAGAGAACTTTTCTACTAATCAGTAAAAAATGCTTAACAAATGGATGATAAATCAGTATAATGGTAAAGGATAACTATAGAATTAGGAAAGAGATGAAGAATATGGGTCGTAAATGGGAAAACATTAAAGAGAAAAAAGCTGCCAAAGAAGGAAAAACTAGCCGTGTTTATGCGAAGTTTGGAATTGAGATATATGTAGCGGCTAAACAAGGCGAACCAGATCCTCATTTAAATCAAAAACTGCAATTTGTTATTGATCGTGCCAAAACATACAACGTCCCAAAACACGTCATTGATCGTGCGATTGAAAAAGCCAAAGGAACTGGCGATGAAACTTATTCTGAACTTCGCTATGAGGGATTCGGCCCAAATGGTTCAATGATTATCGTCGATGCGTTAACAAATAATGTTAACCGAACAGCTTCCGATGTTCGTTCTGCTTTTGGGAAAAATGGTGGTAACATGGGTGTTAGTGGAGCAGTTGCTTATATGTTTGACAACACGGCTGTTTTTGGATTCGAAGGCGAAAATAGTGATGAGATTTTTGAATTACTGATGGAAGCTGACATCGAAGTCCGTGATGTGATGGAAGAAGCGGGTCAAGTGATTATCTATGCTGAACCAGAAGACTTTAACAATGTGCGTAAAGTTCTGAATGAAAATGGGATTACAGAGTTTACTGTTGCCGAATTAGAAATGATGGCACAAAATGAAGTGACGCTAGAAGGCGATGATCTAGTTAATTTTGAAGGCCTAATTGATGCCTTAGAAGATTTAGATGACGTACAGCAAGTCCACCACAATGTGGAGTTGAATTAATATCATTGGCATGCTAGCTTTTATGGTGAACACAGTTTCTTGATGGAGACTGTGTTTTTTATCGACTCCTTTTTAACTAAGGGATTTTTTTTGCTAAGGAACTTATTATTAGTAAGAAACAAGTTGAACCTTTATAATGAGAACTAAAGGGGGGGATTAGATGTTAAAAAAAGTTGACATGCTGGAGGCACAGCGCTATATTCAGGAAGAGAAGTTGGTTTTTCTTTATATCGGCCAGCCAAACTGTAGCGTTTGTCATAGCTTAAAGCCCCAGATTGACGTATTACTTGAGGCTTATGACGATGTGATCAAGCTTGAAATCGACGCTTTGGCTGCCCCGGAAGTTGCAGAAGCATTTAGCGTATTGACGGTTCCCGTCTTACTGCTGTTTGTTGAAGGACGGGAGTATTTGCGGAAAGCGAGAATTATCAACACTCGTGAATTTTCAGCTGATGTCGCTAAAATTGTGAGAGGGTATCGTGAAATGGTCAGATAGGAGTGGTCAAATGTTAAAGGTAGCTTTTCATGTTAACGAACCAGAAAAATGGTCGGTTGCTTTAGGAAATATTCGTAATTTGTTAAAGGAAACCCAAGAGGCTGACATCAAATTAGTGGTCAATGGCGGGGCAATCACAGGTTATTTGAATAGCATATTAGTCGCAGAAATGACTCAGGAAAGTCAATCTGTTTCATTCGAAGCTTGTCAAAATGCGCTTGATGGCCATGAAATCAAAGTGGCGCAACTTCCTATTTGGGTTAACGTGGTCCCAGCCGGAGTAATCCGATTAATCGAATTACAGCAAGTAGGATATGCTTATATAAAGCCGTGAAAATTTGCTAAGTAAGCTTTTTTAGCGAGAACTCATGGGTTTTGTTGATTTGAGGTAGAGTGACTAAAATAGCCTGTCCCAAGGGAGGCTATATAGTGAAGCAAATACAACTAAGTGCAGCGGACTGGTTGGCGTCTTGTGTATTACTGTTATTGCAGGTGGTATTACCTATCAAAAATGTCAAAATTTGGTTAATTTTACTCAAGTGAGTCGGAACCAGTCAATTAGCATCCGAGACAGAAGAAAAAAAGATTTTTCTTATGACTACATTAAGGAAGGAAACGCAACAGAAAGTGATTTGGAAAAACTAAATAACTGATCATTTTACGATAAATCTAGAGTAATTGATCGGAGTCGATTACTTTTTTAGGTAAAACAGACCATAGTTATTATCTTAAAATTTATCGACAACTATATAATCTTAGTGTAAGGTCTGATAAAGTCATATGTCAAAATATTGACAAACCAATGGAGATTGGTTATCTCTATACATTAAATGATAAGACCTCTGAAGAAATTAGCTTTTACTCAGACGTTGGACTCATTTCCATCAATGTTATTGTGCCTAGAGGACTAGAAGAGATGATTTATGAGGAGTTAGATGAACAATCAGAATCACTGACTTTTTAGGAAGGACTATGCCAATCCTAAAAATGAAAGGAAGCATCGATTGACTATTCGGGACATTCAAGCGGGCAATAAAACGGGTTTTGTGAACCGTTTTCAAAAGTGTGGTATAATTGATTTAGCCAAAGCATAAGTCAAGGAGTGGTAGATGATGGTTATTACCAAAGATCAACGTGCGAATGTCACCTATGTTTTATTTGGTTTCTCAGTTCTGATGTCAGTCATTTTTATTTTTGCTATCGGTCGCTGGCCGGATGAATCATTTCTGGCATACAGCTATGCCGTTACCTTCTTATTCTTAGGAACGGCCTTACTCTCACAGCTGAGATATCGCAAGTTGATTATCTTGAAATGGCTGAGTGTCTGCGTTTTAGTGATTCCTGGTTTAGTCATGCTAATCTAAAAAATTCCCCAAACCATGATAGCGGTTTGGGGAATTTTTTTGAAGGGAATTAAATGTTTAAGACTTTGTCTAGGAAACTTTTCGTCCGTTCATGTTGGGGATTATCAAAGATATCAAGAGGGTTGCCTTCTTCTAAGAATTTACCACCATCTGTAAAAATAACTCTGTCGGCGACTTCTTTAGCAAAACCCATTTCGTGGGTTACAATCACCATGGTCATGCCGTCTTCCGCCAGTTGTTTCATGACTCCAAGGACATCACCGACCATTTCTGGATCAAGGGCGGATGTTGGTTCATCAAAAAGCATGATGTCGGGTTTCATTGCCAAGGCTCTAGCAATAGCTACACGCTGCTTTTGACCACCTGATAAGGAATCTGGATAGGCGTCTCGTTTATCTGCTAAACCGACTTTTGTTAGAAGCTCCATAGCCAATTTACTGGCCTCATCAGGAGTCAGGACTTTTAAATCAGTTGGGGCAAGAACGATATTTTCCAAAACAGTTAGGTGAGGAAATAAGTTAAAGTGTTGGAAAACCATGCCAATGTTTTGACGAACCAGATTAATATCAGTTTTTTTATCCGTAATATCAAAGCCATCAACCACAATCGTCCCGCTAGTCGCTTCTTCTAATTGATTCAAACAACGGAGAAAGGTACTTTTCCCTGAGCCAGAAGGGCCAATTAAGCAAACCACTTCACCATCATTAATCGTAGTACTTAGCTCATTTAGAACAGTATGATCACCGAACTTTTTCACGAGTTTTTCAACAAATACTTTAGTTGCCATTGCGTGACACCTTCTTTTCAATTTGTTTAGATAGTTTAGTTAATGCTGTAATCACAACGAAATACATAATGGAAACGATTAGTAGCACTTTGAAGGCCTGTAAGTTACGAGCCATGATAATCTGACCAGAACGCAGTAATTCCAAAATACCAATAGCAGAAAGTATACTGGTGTCTTTTAAAGTAATGACAAACTGATTAATGAAAGAAGGAATCATAATTTTAAAAGCTTGAGGCAACACAATTTTGACCATGGTCTTACTGTAAGGCATTCCCAAACTACGGGCTGCTTCGGTTTGACCTGACGGAACCGCGTTGATTCCACCACGGACGATTTCTGCGATATATGCACCAGCGTTTAAGCTTAAAGTAATAATCCCTGCGACAACAGGATCCATTTTAATGCCTGCAAAGTTTGAAATGCCTAAGTAGATAAAGAGGGCAAAAACATAAAGAGGGATGCCACGAATAATATCAACATAGACGCTAGCAATTCCGCGCATAACAGCTACTTCAGAAACACTCATTAAACCAAAAATAATCCCTATAATACAAGCAATAATAAAAGAAGCGAAGGTAATTAATAAGGTATATCCAAGACCTTTAAGTAAGGATTGGTAGTTGTTTTTGATAATCCCCATAAAGGTTTGTTCATCTTTGTTATTTTCTGTTGGAGCAGAGATGTACTTGTCGAGAATCATTTGGTACTCACCGGATTCTTTTAACTCGGCTAAGCCTTTGTTAAACATTTCCAGTAGTTCCGGGTTACGATCTTTCTTCACGCCAAATCCGTAACTACCACCTTTTTCATAATCGCCCACTAATTTTAATGGTTGACCTTGTTTGACGGCGTAGCCAATAACAGGATAGTCATCAAAAATGGCATCCACGTTACCAGCACTCAAAACGCTGTACATCACGTCAGCTGTGTCGTAAAGTTTGATTTTATAGCCATATTTCTTTTTGTTTTTTTCGATAAACTCAGAGCTTTCAGTTCCGGTTTTAGCCGCAACTGTCTTCCCTTTTAGATCCTCATAGGAGGTAATCTCGGTGTCTTTTTCAGCAACTGCCATTTGAATTCCACTCTGGAAATAAGGATTGGAGAAGTTAAAACTTTTTTGACGTTCTTCAGTAATCGTCATTCCAGCCATGACACCATCCATTTGTCCAGCTTCTACAGCTTGAACGGCCGAGTTAAAGCCAACAGGTTTGATATCAAAGGTAATGCCATTAATATCTGCAATTCTGTCAAGTAGTTCCATGTCGATACCAATATAATTACCATCACTGTCGGAAAATTCGAATGGTGCAAAGGTAATATCTGTTCCGATAACATAAGTATCTTTCTTTTCTGCTTGTGCAACTTGTGTTCCTACTAGGGAAAGGAAAAGTGTGGTTGCTACAAGAGCTTGTTTCATTATTTTGGGTAATGACATTGTTAAATTCCTCCTTTAAACATATTAGGTCAGTACCCCGATTACTAACCATTAGTATCAGGGCATTTTTTAGCTTGGGGGATAGGCGTTATCTGACAGGTAAGGCTTACCTGAAAATTACCTGTTTAAGCAGATTCCATTATATATTAGAAAAATTAAAATGAAAAGAGAAAGGTTAAAATGAAACAACTTACAGTTTTCTTTCATAGTAAAATGCTGTAACTTTTGTTGCATTTTGGTGGCGAAAATACGTTCGGTATGATAAAATGAAATAGTTGAATAAGGAACACATGTTTCGTTTTTTTTAGAGCGCAGTAGCAGTGTTTAACATAGATTAATGCCCTTAATGAGGAAGACAGAAGAAAGTGAAATTAGGTGAGTGGCTCCTAAGTCGTCTCACTATTTTTACTTTCTTTCAGAATGTGATGATGCCAAAGCATCGGAAAAAGTCAGACCAGCAAAAGGAGGGCCCCTATGGTTAGTGCTTTACTACGTTGTCCCTTATCTCTAACGAATAAATTCGTAAGAATAACGGCAGCACTTACCGATAGTGGACACCGGACCCATAAGCAAAAGGAGGAGATAATGTGATTGAAAGAGAGACAGATCGGAAGTTTGAATTAGTCTCAAAATATAAACCAGATGGCGATCAACCCCATGCCATTAAAGAATTAACGGAAGGGTTAGTCAGTGGCAAAAAAGCTCAGATACTTTTGGGGGCGACTGGTACTGGGAAAACGTTTACCATTTCAAATGTCATTCAAGAAGTCAATAAACCTACCTTAGTTATCGCCCATAACAAAACCCTTGCTGGCCAGCTTTATGGCGAGTTTAAAGAATTTTTCCCTAATAATGCCGTTGAATACTTTGTCAGCTATTACGATTATTATCAACCGGAGGCTTATGTTCCCTCGAGTGATACGTATATTGAAAAAGATGCCAGTATTAATGATGAAATTGATAAACTGCGGCATTCCGCCACGAGTTCTTTACTGGAACGTAATGATGTTATTGTGGTGGCATCGGTGTCTTGTATTTATGGGTTAGGGAATCCAGAAGAGTATCAGGATCAAGTTCTTTCCATTAGAGCGGGGATGGAAATGGACCGCAGTAAATTATTAGAAGAGCTGGTCAATATTCAGTTTGAACGCAATGATATTGATTTTCAACGTGGCCGTTTCAGAGTTCGTGGGGATGTGGTGGAAATTTTTCCTGCTTCTCGTGATGAACATGCCATGCGGGTGGAGTTTTTCGGTGATGAAATCGAACGAATTCGTGAAGTGGACGCCTTAACAGGTGAAATTATGAGCGATCGTGAACATGTGGCAATTTTTCCAGCTAAACATTTTGTGACCAATGATGATCAGATGGAAGTGGCGATTGCCAATATTCAAGAAGAACTGGAATGGCGGTTGAAAATCTTACGGGATAACGATCAGCTGTTAGAAGCTCAGCGACTAGAGCAACGAACAAATTATGACATCGAAATGATGCGAGAAATGGGCTATTGCTCAGGGATTGAAAACTATTCCCGCCATATGGACGGTCGCAAAGAAGGGGAGGCCCCTTATACCTTAATAGATTTCTTTCCAGATGATTTCTTAATCGTAGCTGATGAGTCACATGTTTCTTTACCGCAAATTCGTGGCATGTATAATGGTGACAGAGCTCGTAAACAAATGCTGGTGGATTATGGTTTCCGTTTACCGAGTGCCTTGGATAACCGTCCTTTAAAATTAACTGAGTTTGAAGAACACGTCAATCAGATTATCTATGTATCGGCGACCCCAGGTCCTTATGAAATGGAACAAACCGATACGGTTATCCAGCAAATCATTCGACCAACGGGCTTGCTTGATCCGATTATTGAAGTTCGTCCAATTATGGGGCAAATCGATGATTTGGTCGGGGAAATCAATATGCGAGTCGAGAAAAATGAACGGGTCTTTATTACGACTTTAACGAAAAAAATGTCAGAAGATTTAACGGATTATTTCAAAGAACTGGGAATGAAAGTTAAGTACTTGCACAGTGATATTAAAACCATGGAACGAACGGAAATCATCCGTGACTTGCGTTTAGGCGAGTTTGATGTCTTGATCGGAATTAACTTGTTGCGTGAGGGACTAGATGTGCCGGAAGTGTCTTTAGTAGCGATTCTCGATGCGGATAAAGAAGGTTTTTTACGTAGCGAACGATCACTGGTTCAAACTAGCGGACGGGCAGCCCGTAATTCAGAGGGTAAAGTAATCATGTATGCCGATAAAATTACGGATTCCATGCAGCGAGCGATTGATGAAACGGCTAGACGTCGGAGTATTCAAGAAGCTTATAACAAAAAACACGGGATTGTGCCGACGACCATTATTAAAGAAGTTCGTGATTTAATCAGTATTACCAAAGTGGCAGAAGACGATGGCGAGAAATATGACATTGCGACTGCGTACAATAAGATGAGTAAAGCTGAGAAAGACGATGTGATCATGCGTTTGGAGAAAGAAATGAAAGATGCGGCTAAAGCACTTGATTTTGAGCGAGCGGCCAC
This sequence comes from uncultured Vagococcus sp., assembly GCF_963518325.1. Classification (NCBI taxonomy): domain Bacteria; kingdom Bacillati; phylum Bacillota; class Bacilli; order Lactobacillales; family Enterococcaceae; genus Vagococcus; species uncultured Vagococcus sp. The sequence continues at coordinate 77,164 of NZ_CAUQJB010000014.1, forward strand.
CTTACGTGATACGGTCTTAGAATTAAAAGCAAGTAAGTAGATAAAAAAATCTTAATAGTAACTGTGGAGGTTAGAACGTGGCTAACGATAAAATTGTCATTCATGGTGCGCGAGCCCATAATTTAAAAGATATAGATGTCACCATTCCGAGAGAGAAATTTGTGGTTATTACAGGCCTATCTGGGTCAGGGAAAAGCTCCTTAGCTTTTGACACCCTGTATGCTGAAGGCCAGCGTCGTTATGTTGAAAGTTTGTCTGCCTATGCTCGACAGTTTCTAGGCCAAATGGACAAACCCGATGTGGACAGTATTGACGGTTTAAGTCCGGCTATCTCAATCGATCAAAAAACAACTAGTAAAAATCCTCGTTCTACGGTAGGAACTGTGACGGAAATCAATGACTATTTGCGGTTGTTGTTTGCTCGCATAGGTCACCCAATCTGTCCCAATGATGGCACGGAGATTTCCAGTCAGTCAGTGGAGCAGATGGTGGACCGAGTCTTAGAGTACCCGGAAAAAACCAAAGTTCAGATATTAGCGCCAATTGTTAACGGGAAAAAGGGCCAACATAAAAAAGTGTTTGAAATGGTTAAACGTGAAGGCTATGTCCGTGTTCGTGTCAATGGAGAACTTTATGATGTTACGGAAACACCTGAGCTAGATAAGAATAAAAAGCACAACATTGAAATCGTGATCGACCGGATAGTCATCAAAGAGGGCATTCGTTCCCGCTTGTTTGATTCATTTGAGGCAGCTTTACGCCTAGCGGAAGGTTATGCCTTAGTTGATATCATGGGACAAGAAGAGATTCTCTTCAGTGAACACTACGCCTGTCCTTATTGTGGCTTTACAGTTGGTGAACTAGAACCTCGTTTATTCTCCTTTAATGCGCCATTTGGTGCTTGCCCAGACTGTGATGGTCTAAGCATGAAGTTAGAAGTGGATGAGGACTTAGTTGTGCCTGATGGAAGTTTAAGTCTCCGTGAAGGTGCCATTGCGCCTTGGAATCCCATAAGTTCAAACTATTACCCGCAAATGTTGGAGCAAGCTTGTGAGGCCTTTAAAATCAACTTTGATACACCTTTTAATAAGTTATCAGAAGCTCAAAGAAGGATTATCTTACGGGGCTCTGAGGGGAAATTATTCCATTTTCACTATGAAAATGAATTTGGTGGCGTTCGTGATGTAGATGTGCCATTTGAGGGAGTCCTAAACAATATTCAACGTCGTTATCACGAAACCAATAGTGACTATACTCGCGAACAAATGCGTCTTTATATGACAGAGTTGCCTTGTCAGACCTGTCACGGGTATCGCTTAAATCCACAAGCTTTATCGGTTAAAGTTGCAGGTACTCACATTGGTCAGGTGACCATGTTGTCAATTACCAATGCATTAAACTTTTTTGAAAGTTTGGAATTAAGTGAACAAGAGACCATGATTGCTCGGCCTATTTTAAAGGAAGTACGTGATCGCTTAACCTTCCTGCAAAACGTCGGTTTGGATTATCTGACACTCAGTCGAGCCTCAGGCACTCTATCTGGTGGTGAAGCTCAACGAATTCGTTTGGCCACTCAAATTGGTTCTAATTTATCAGGTGTTCTTTATATTTTAGATGAGCCATCTATTGGTCTTCATCAGCGGGATAATGACCGGTTGATTGAATCACTGAAAAAGATGCGTGACTTAGGAAATACTTTAATCGTGGTCGAACACGATGAAGACACTATGCGAGCTGCGGACTACCTAATTGATATTGGGCCAGGAGCAGGCGCTCAAGGTGGGGAGATTGTAGCAGCAGGTACGCCAGCAGAAGTTGAGAGCAATCCCGACTCATTAACAGGTCAGTACTTGTCTGGTAAGAAAAAAATCCCTGTACCGAAAACACGCCGCAAAGGCAATGGTAAAAAGATTCGGATTACTGGTGCATCTGAGAACAATTTGAAAAATATCAATGTTGATTTTCCTTTAGGTAAGTTTGTTGCTGTGACTGGAGTATCGGGCTCAGGAAAAAGTACGCTGATCAATCAAATTTTGAAAAAGGCTTTGGCACAAAAAATTAATCGTAACCCCAACAAACCCGGTAAATTTAAGAAGATGACTGGTCATGAAGAAGTTGACAAGATTATCAGTATCGATCAAAGTCCGATTGGACGGACACCACGAAGTAATCCGGCGACGTATACCAGTGTATTTGATGATATTCGTGACTTGTTTGCCAAGACCACAGAAGCGAAAGTTCGAGGCTATAAGAAAGGCCGTTTTAGTTTTAACGTCAAAGGTGGCCGTTGTGAAGCCTGTCGTGGCGACGGAATCATCAAAATTGAAATGCATTTCCTGCCAGATGTCTATGTCCCATGTGAAGTGTGTCACGGCAAACGATATAATTCGGAAACACTGGAAGTTCATTATAAAGGAAAAAATATTTCAGAAATCTTGGATATGACATGTGAAGAAGCGGTTGAGTTCTTTAAACCAATTCCTAAAATTAACCGAAAAATTCAAACTATTGTCGATGTCGGTTTAGGCTATGTCACACTAGGACAACCAGCGACGACTTTATCGGGTGGGGAAGCTCAACGGATGAAGTTAGCCAGTGAGTTACACAAACGCTCGACAGGTAAAAGTTTTTATATTTTGGATGAACCAACGACTGGATTGCATACCGATGACATAGGGCGGTTACTGGGTGTTTTAGACCGTTTAGTGGATGCGGGTAATACCATTTTAGTGATTGAACATAACTTGGATGTTATAAAAACAGCCGATCATATTATTGATTTGGGACCAGAAGGCGGCGATGGTGGTGGAACAATTATCGCCACAGGAACCCCAGAAAAAATTGTGACGGTTCCTGAAAGTTATACAGGGCAATATTTGAAAGCCGTCTTGGATTAAATAATCTAGAAAATAAGACTGTCCTTTTGTAATAGTTGTTTTTGTTATTTAGAAAAAAACAAAGAGGACCTTGCTTTCTTAAGGGGTTAGGCATAAGATATGAGGTAGATAAGAGAACCCATGTTAAACGGGTCTATCTTTTCTACCCTATAAATAGAATCCGTTCAAAAGAAAGGTACTTTCCGTCTTCAAAGATGGAACGTATTTTTCTTTTTTTATCGACTGCCAATATGTTATGATGAGATAAAAGCTTAAAGGAGTAGAAGATGATATTAAGAGGAAGCGTATATTCTGAAAAATTACGCATGGATACAGGCATAACTATCCTAACGCCTAAATCATTTCGAGGGAAAAACTATCAAGTCGTTTATCTTTTACACGGATTGGCTGGCAATCATGAAAGTTGGCTGACCAATACAATGCTACCAGTTTATGCCGAAAAATATGAGATGATTTTTGTGATGCCAGAAGTTAATCGCAGCTTTTACAGTGATATGGCTTATGGTCTTCCTTACTTTTCATATGTAGCAGAAGAACTCCCAGCTTTAATAAAAAGGACATTCAATGTGTCTGCTAAAAAGGAAGAGACCTACGTCGTCGGTGCCTCAATGGGTGGCTATGGTGCTTTTAAACTGGCCTTAACATATCCCAATGTTTTCGGTAATGCCATCGGTTTCTCGGCGGCTTCACTGTTTATGGCTGATGGGCTGAAAACCTTAGCCAAACTCCCTGAATTTAGTGAACGACAAAAACTAATCGGTGACTATTTGGCTAAAGATTTGGAGGCTGTATTTGGTCAAGAGCTCAATGCATCTTCTGAAGAAGCTGATTTAGTGACGTTGATTCGACAATTTGGCAAGAAACCCCGCCCAAAACTATATTTGTCGTGTGGCACAGCTGATGTACTTTTAGCAGATAATCGTCGTTTTAACGAAATGCTCAAAGAACTAGGTTGGCAGCTGACCTATCATGAATTTCCAGGCGGGCATGACTGGTATCACTTTAATGAAGCATTGATTAAAGGATTACGGTGGACACGAAAAAAGAAGTAGAGGAGAGCGTAAAATGGATTGTCCCTTTTGTCAGTCAGACCAATTAGTGATGGAGAATGATTTAGCAAAAGCTTTTTTTGATAAACATCCGGTGAATGAAGGACATTTATTAGTGGTACCTAAGCGGCATACAGTTACTTATTTTGAGTGTACAATCGAAGAAAAAATAGCCATAGATCAGTTAATTCAACGAGGTAAAGTTCATTTAGAGGAAACCTATCAACCTGATGGCTTTAATATTGGGACTAATGCTGGCTCAGCTGCGGGTCAAACTATTTTTCACTGCCACATTCACTTGATTCCACGATTTACTGGGGATATTGATGATCCCAGGGGTGGGGTCCGTGGCGTCATTCCTGAAAAAAGAGTGTATTAGGCTGGGGGCTAAGAGGCTCTTTGATGAGTTTCACCAATCGACCCTTAATAATAGGATGGCTTTATTTATTACTTATTGGTAAAATGAACGTAGTTTTAGTAGTTTCAAGGAGATGATGAGATGCGTAAAGGAAAGGTAGTTCCTTTTGTAATAGTAGGGATGATGGCTGGGGCATTGTTGGCAATTATCCTTGGTTATTTTGGCAAATGGTTCCCTCAACTAAATCAGAAGAATGTGCCAGTGATAGTGGGAATGTTTGGAAGTGTTTTAGGTGTTTTTTTAATAATCGTTCTATTAGTAAACGGAAGGCGTCAGAAATTAGAAATAATTTTGACAGAAGTCCAGCGAGAAATAGATCGGCAATTGCGCTTGATTGACCGTAATCGTCGTGGCAGTCTGGCACAACGGAAAGCATTAGTCAACGACGTCTTTGGGTTTGTCGAAGAATTAAATCAGTTTATAAGCGTAGGGACGTACCAACGAACGAGACGAGGTCTGTTGGAAGCACGTCAGGAGTTTAAAGAGTTAAACATACCACATCAAGTCAAGCACCGTCAGTCAACTAAACATAAAAGAGAGGATCAGGCTAATTTTTTACGAATTGAAGCGGAATTGACGGAGCTAACATTAAAAAAGTTAGCTGAGATGAAAGTTGTGGGCTCACCTCTTGAGTGGACAGACCAAAAGGGAAGAGATGAATTACGTTTCTTGTTAGATGAGAAGAGTGCATATTTTGGACAGGAATATCAAGGCCTAAGTCCCTACTTTGGTTCAATTACAACCTTCTTGGTCTATTTGAATCATCAATTAAAAGAGGGAAATCTAAGACCGCAAGAGTATCATCACCAAATAGAATTTTTAAGGCACCATTTTACACGTAATGATTTACTTGTCATATTGCTGTATGTGCTTCTTATACCTAGTGGTTGCCAATTGGGTGTGGAATTAGTAGGGACCTCTTTTTTTGGTGATCTAGCCGAAGTGGGTCAAAATACCTTTCTTGAAGCTCCAGAGTTATTTAGAGTGTACCTAGAAGAAGTATTTGCCAAGTCTTTCAATAATAGAACCAATAAAAACAAACAAGAAATGACACGTTATTTTTATCAGGCTCACCGCCAAGAGTTAGCTAAAGGCTATCGAAATCGCAAAACAGCCATTAACCGAGTATTAAGCGGTGAATATTACGTAAAAAATGAAAATGGTCAAACTTTCTTAAAATTGACTGATAAGTTAAGCTTGGGTTCCTAGGGAAATCACTTATTGATGCTGATTTTTGGGCATTAATAAGTGGTTTTTTATGGTTGACAAACTATAAAAAACCAATCTAAAATGCAATGTGTTATTTGATACTTATATTTTCATGTTTATCTTTGTTATATGGTGGAATGATGAGGTTAACATTGGAACTACCACTCATAATGACGTGTCAGATTCACTCATACTTTTTATAAATGCTGGACCGTATTTATCTCAGCTTCCGTGGTGGGGATGGTTAAATCTAATGATCCTTGGAGTATAGCGTGGCTAGTTTCCAGGGGGCTGATATCTTTGCGTAATAAATGTTTATAAAATAAGACCTATGTCACAATGACTTAAGTCTTTTTTGTCTTGAAGGATAGTCAGGGAATAGCCTTCATCAATCATCTTCCAATTGTTTCGATACGCCCGGTGTGTTATAATTACTTAGATAACCAGCTGAATGGTCTGAAGAGATAAATCAAAAGGTTGGTGTGAATAGTACTAGGCATCAACTTAGCAGACCAAAGCAGATTAAGGAGGATGATTATATGGTAGATAGTCTACAATTAGTAATCATTACAGGAATGAGTGGCGCAGGGAAAACAGTGGCAATGCAAAGTTTTGAAGATATGGGGTTTTTCTGTATCGATAACTTACCGCCCCGTCTAATTCCAAAATTTTGGGAATTAATAAAAGAGTCTGGAAAAGTAACGAAAATTGCCTTAGTGATTGATTTACGATCACGGACATTTTTCGAGGAAATTCAAGACATGTTAGTTGAAATTGAAAATACAAAAATGATTGAAACCAGTGTGTTGTTTTTGAACTCTTCAGATGAAGAATTAGTATCGCGCTATAAAGAAACACGACGGACTCATCCCTTGGCGATGGACGGACTTGTAACCGAGGGCATTCGCAAAGAGCGGGCATTATTGGAAGAAATCAAAGGTGATGCTCAACTAGTGATTGACACGACAGATTTGAGTCCACGTCAATTACGAGAGATGATTATCAAGGAATTTAAAACGGAAGACACGAAGATGTTCCGGATTGAGATGGTTTCCTTCGGTTTTAAATACGGGTTACCGATTGATGCTGATATTGTGATGGACGTACGTTTTTTGCCTAATCCTCACTACATTGACGAATTACGACCGCTGACAGGCTTGGATAAAGAGGTTTATGATTATGTGATGTCCTTTGATGAAACCAATGATTTTTATGAAAAATTCAAAGATTTGATAATTTCAGTCTTACCAGGCTATAAAAAAGAAGGTAAAACAAGTTTAACTATTGCTATTGGTTGTACCGGAGGGCAACATCGATCTGTTGCACTGACCGAGCGTTTAGGCAAAGCCATTAAAGACGCAGATTATCATGTAAATATTACTCATCGTGACCGTGGTAAACGGAAAGAGACGGTGAATCGATCATGAAAACCTACCGTATTAGAAAGCCAAAAATTGTCGTCATTGGTGGCGGCACTGGCTTGCCAGTTATTTTAAAAGGATTACGAAATGAAAGTGCAGAGATTACTGCCATTGTAACCGTCGCAGATGATGGCGGAAGCAGTGGTTCTTTGCGCGAAAGTGTTAAGGTATCACCACCTGGCGATTTACGCAATGTCTTAGCAGCTTTGTCTGATATGCCAAAGCTGTATGAAGATTTATTTCAGTATCGGTTTAACAAGGAAGATGAATTTTTAGCTAACCATTCAGTCGGTAATTTAATTATCGCGGCACTTGCTGAAATGCGTGATAGTACCTATGAAGCAATCCAGTTATTGTCACGTATCATGCATGTTGATGGTCATGTCTACCCAGCTTCCGAGAATTCCTTGGTTTTACACGCAGTATTTGAAGACGGCACTAAAGCTTCAGGAGAGTCGAAAATAGCCATTGATCGCAAGACGATTGATTATGTCTATGTTACGAACAGTGATAATGATGAGGAGCCTAGAGCAGCCCGTAAAGTCATTACAGCCATCGAAGAAGCGGATATGATAGTCTTAGGACCAGGTAGCTTATACACGAGTATACTGCCCAATCTGATGATTGAAGAAATTGGTCAAGCTGTCGCAAACAGTCAAGGTGAAGTTGTCTACATTTGCAATATCATGACTCAAAAAGGTGAGACAGAACACTTTACAGATGCCAATCATATTCAAGTTCTAAATAAACATCTTAAGAGTAATTTTGTTAATACCGTTTTAGTCAATACGGAAAAAGCACCAGAGGGGTATATGGACCCTGACATTTACGATGAATATCTGGTACAAGTTCAACATGATTTCCAAGCTTTACGAGATGCCGAGTGTCGTGTGATTTCAGCTGATTTCTTAGAATTACGAGATGGTGGGGTCTTTCATGATGGAGATAAAGTTGTGGAAGAGCTGTTTCGTCTAGTCTTCGGCGCAAAATACTAAAGGAAAGAGGTGACAAGTTCTATGTCATTTGCCTCTGATGTCAAAAAGGAACTAACTACCTTAGAAGTTCACCGAGAGCACGCAAAAGCAGAACTTGCCGCGTTAATTCGAATGAATGGCGCGTTGACCTTGGCTAATCGCCAGTTTGTCTTAAATGTTCAAACGGAAAATGCCGCCATTGCCAGACGAATTTATACCTTATTGAAGGATCACTACAACGTTCAAAGTGAATTATTAGTTCGACGTAAGATGAAATTAAAAAAGAACAACGTGTACATCGTTCGGTTAAAGCAAGATACCCAAAAAGTTTTGAATGATTTGGATATTGTGGAAAATTCCATGTTCACCGATCATGTTTCTGATACGATTATGGGAAATGCTCAAAAGATGCGCTCATATTTAAGAGGGGCTTTTTTAGCAGGTGGTTCAGTCAATAATCCGGAAACTAGCCGTTATCATCTGGAGATTTATTCTCTGTACGAGCAACATAGTAAGGATGTTTGCGAAATGATGAATTACTATGATTTGAATGCGCGCACGTTAGAAAGACGTAATGGCTTTATTACTTATCTAAAAGGGGCGGAGCACATTTCAGATTTTCTGACCCTAATTGGTGCCACTAATAATATGTTAAAGTTTGAAGATGTGCGAATTGTACGTGACATGCGTAACTCAGTGAACCGTATCGTTAATTGTGAAACGGCCAATCTCAGCAAGACCATCGATGCGGCCTCCAAACAAATTGAAAATATTGAATACATTGAAATTACGGTGGGCTTAAATCATTTGCCGGATCGCTTACGAGAAATCGCCGAGTTACGGGTAGAGTATCCTGAGGTTAGTATGAAAGAACTTGGGGAGTTAGTTCCATCAGGCGCTATCTCTAAATCGGGCATTAACCACCGAATTCGAAAAATTAATGAATATGCTGATAAATTAAGAGAAAGTAAAAATCCCGTCTAGCTAGTGGCTAGACGGGATTTTTTTTAAGCTTCATCAAGTATCGATCTAAATTCCTCTTGGCTAATTTTTTGATCGAAGATATGGTTACCAACAACCATCGTAGGGACAAAGATGATTTGAGCATTATCCGCTTCTTCAATGATGGCTTTGGAGCTAGCAACATCATCAGCAATTAGCAGACCAAGAGTGTTTTCAGCGTATTTAATGATGTCTTCGTGATCCTCTAAATCGCCCCAATTATCTTGAGTCTCATAGATTTTAGCAATAACCTCTAAGGTATCTTCCTGTCCGTCTTTAGGCACGTATTTATGCATGATATTACCTTTAGCTAGACTAGGTTTTGTTTTATCGAATAACTTAATGATCCGTTGGACTTTACCATTGGCTACGTATTCAGCAAAGGTTGCTTCTGAATCATTGAACCATTGGCGGCAATAAGGGCAGCGCAGATTGATAAATTCAATGACCTTAACCGGTGCATCATCATGCCCAATTTTAATTCCAGTTGTCGTATTTGTTTGTGTTATATCCATGTTACTAATATCCAAAACGTCACGTCCTTTTTTATTATCTAAATACTATTATACCGTTACTTGTTCATATGTGACAGTATTTTGTTTATAACAGTCGCAACTAGCTTTAGGAGGGGAAAATCCCATAAAAAACAACTTCAACAATTAAGTTGAAGCCGTCTAATTTGCTTTATTTCATTGATTTACTGTTAACCATTACTTCATCGATTAAGCCGTATTCTTTTGCTTCTTCAGCAGACATAAAGTTGTCACGATCAGTGTCTTTTTCAATGACTTCAATCGGTTGACCCGTCCGTTCTGCTAAAATAGTGTTAAGACGTTCCCGGGTGTTTAAGATATGGCGAGCAGCAATTTCAATTTCAGTCGCTTGTCCTTGAGCTCCGCCTAAAGGTTGGTGGATCATGATTTCAGCATTTGGCAAGGCAAATCGTTTGCCTTTAGTACCAGCTGTTAAAAGGAAACTCCCCATTGAAGCAGCCATTCCTAAAACAATTGTTTGAACATCAGCTTTCACAAAGTTCATCGTGTCATAAATAGCTAAACCTGCAGAGACACTGCCACCAGGTGAATTGATGTAAATAAAAATGTCCTTCTCAGAATCCTGAGCATCTAAAAATAACAACTGTGCAATTACCGCATTTGAGACATTATCGTCAATAGGACCGCTTAACATAATGATTCTATCTTTTAATAATCTTGAGTAAATATCATAAGCTCTTTCACCACGGGATGATTGCTCAATGACTGTTGGAATTAAATTCATATTTTTTTTCCTCCTATACGTTCAAAACGAATTTTCTATACTATTCTAACACAAAAAGTTAGGTAGTGACTAGTTAAAGTATATCTAATTGGTCAAAAAAGGTCAATCAATTTGATTTAAAAACTAAAGCAGATATTTTTTACCAGACATGTTATAATTAATAAGAATTTAGAACAGAGGGGGATGCCTGTGATTTCAGTCATTGGGGCTCTTGTAGGGGTCGTAATCGGTGCCGTTATTGCACTGATTGGAACAAATATGAACAACCGTCATACCATGAAACAAATGGATCGGCGTGAACAATTGATTGAAAAGATGAAAGAAATTGATGTTTTAATTTTATTAAATCAAAAAATCAATGAAATTTTACAGAAACGCGATGTAGAATTGGAAAGTGCTGCTGAAATTGATGAGTTTCAAAGCTTTGACAGTTTTGACGACTGTATGATTACCATTGATGATTACATTTATTTGCAATCATTTTGTGCCCAAAATCATTATTATTTGCCTACTTTTATGGTGGAAGAGTTTTTCAAGAATATTGGTCACCGTAAAATTATTTTAGACCCTCAGCAAGTCCGCCGTCTAGGTGCCTATACGTATAAGGGCGGTCGCTTACTTTTAGAAAACTTTTCAGACGAGATCAACAGTGTTGTTCAAGATCGGAAAATCGAGTTAAAACAAATTCGAGGAAAATTATAAAAGAGACTGAGAGTTGAGTAGCAACTCTCTGGATTTTTCAAGAAATACCGCCAAAGAAAGGGGGCTAACTCCTTGCTTTGGCGGTATTTAGTTTATGTTTAAGTAATAGGGGAGCGAAAAGCAAAGTCATCCAAGAGATAATCAAAGACAGACGTTGTATAAAAGTTCCCTCATATGTAATGAACAAGGCATTGGTATTACCTGGTGCGACAAATGTAACTAAGCCATTTTGATTGTAAGGGTCAAGAAAGATCCCTTGTTCAGTAGAGACCTTGTACCCAATGTAATAAAAAAGTGGGACAGATAGAACCATGTCCTTTGTAGAGATAGCCTTATCTGGTAAGTCAATCCTCACGGTTTTGTACTGCTGGTGTATCAGCTGTTGATTGAAATCAAACCATGGCTGTCCATCGATTGTCACGTATTTATGCGGAGCCTCTTTGAGTTCGGTATAGTTACTCCCTTGAAGAAGATATTCTTGGCCGTAACCAATATCGGCGTGGCGCTGACTGAGATAATTATCATTGGTCATCGGGGTGAAGCCCATAACAGAAACTTGATTAAGGACATGACTATTAAACCCAAGAGTGATTAAAAAAATCAATGCCGTGATTATCCCCAAAGAAAAGGTAGTTTGTATGTTAGGGTGTTCCATGGCTAATTGCGCCGCTAGAAGGCCAGCGGCAAGTGAGACAAAAATTAATAAACGCCAAGGAAACTGAATGGTAGCAAAAATACTATCTTTTAAAAGTGACCAAGGAAAAAGGTTGCTTGAAAGAACAAAAAGAGTAAGTGTGGTCAAAGCCACTACTTTTGTAATAGTTCTGGATTTTTTCCAGGTCATCATTGAGAGAACCAAAACAATCACTAAACTTATTCCAATATTAGGGCTTAGCTTGGACCAAGGTTCAGTCACTGTGCTGATGCTGTTGGTTAATAATTGGCCTAACTGATAGTTCAAGGCATTTTGCCCTAAGCTTGCATTTGCCAAGTTAAATTTGAGAGAGAGGAGTTGCTCAAACATTGGCAAAGTCACCCAAGCTGTTAAAAGGCCTCCAAGAACAATTGCAAAGAGCATCGCCTTTACCTTATCTGTTAAATATGTCTGATTGGTTAAGAGAGCTCCAAAGAAAATCATGATAACAATGATGGCAGTGTAAAAAGCAGTAATTAGATGGCAGCTTAAAACCCCAGCCATCCCAAAGCTTAAGAGCCACCACTTTTGATAATTGCCTAAGCAAATCTCATAAAGACCTAAAAGAACAAGTGGTAAAAATATAAAAGCAAGTGTCTCACCTAGAGCCCCACGAACCGATTGATCGATTAAACGATAGGTTGAGAGTGTGTATAGCAAGGTGCCCAGATAAGCAGCTCGCGGAGTTGTCAGTCTTTTGAAAGCATAAAAAGCAGAAATGGCTGTCATTAAACTCAGAAAAAATTGAAACAAATAATAAGACTGTACAAAGGGGGAACCTATAAGTCGGAATATAGCGAAAGGTAGTAGGAAAAAAGACGGATAAAAAAGATCGGCACCATATCCATAACCACCGGCCATAGTCGGGAAGACTTTTGGGAAAAAGTCCAACTGTCTGATACTTAAGTAATAATTTTCCAAGCGTTCCTTATGAAAAATAAGATCATCCTGACTGTGAATACTGTTTTTGAAGACGAAAGGCACGATGGACATGATTGCTATGAGAATTAGTAGAGTTGACAGCCAGAGTACTTCCTTAGTGGATTTAGTTTTCATTTAAGCACTCCCATCTTATTGTTTGAAGTGCAGGTTAAGTGCTGCCAGTGCGTCGTTAAAATATGGCAGTGAGGCAGGACCTACACCATGGAAGTCTAAGACTTCTTTTTCTGTTAGTGCTGCAAGCTTTTCAAAGGAATCAATGCCATGACGCAATAAGGCGCGACTTGCAGGTTTAGATAGTGTTCCTAAAAATTGTTCATAAGTCAAATTCAACACCCCCATTTCTAATTATTATTATAACGAAAATAGCGAAAGAAGAGTAGGAAAGAAATCTTAAAGTTGTAAATAGATACATTCCGTAAAATAATTTGAGCAGTTACACTGAGCTATTTCCGTAATCATTAACAAAGAGTGGGACTTTCAGCGTTTTTAAGCTGGAAGTATATAGTTGTCAAATGAGAAAAAAATTGAAGATTATTAGTAAGATAATTAAATTTGTTTACGTGACTGGTAATCTCTGAAGTAAGTGACTTAAATCGGTGAAAAACAGGGTTTGACAACGCTTTCTATTCGGTGTACAATAAGGACGTTAAAAAGTTTTTTGTTGATGAATTAGCCTTTATTTTGATTGATTTCCATGACAGTTAGGTTGAAATTTACGTTAATTCAGAGACGGTTGTAACTGTTAGTCGCTAAAGCCAACACAATTGTTAAGTTGCATTCCCCGATTGTTAGGCTTGCTTGCTCTTGGAACAATTAGTTAATGTGTTGGATCAGTCAATTATTTAGTGGAGTGCCGATGGTTATGTAGCCCATAATAATCGATCGGTTGTATAGATTATGGTGGCGTTAGAAAGGAAATAAGGAGCGTCTTGTCAGGATTGCCTGATAAGATGCTCCTTTTTATACATGTTACTATGTCGATGTGCTTAGGCAGACTTAGTAGGGAGAGGGAAGCGATGAATAAACTAATAGAAATGCTTAAGGACGTGTTAGATGGACCTGCTCTTGAGATCAATAGCCACTAAGAGACAGATGGTTATGAAATAACACATACGTTAAATGACCTTGGGCTTACGGGCATTGTAAAAGGAACAGTCGATACTATTTTAAGTTAGAATTGAAAAATTAGATTTGTAACAATTGAAAAAAACATCAGGAAAAGGACCTGCACGGAAATTTTATTCCTAAAACGAAGAAGGGATGGCTAATGGCAGTGATGGGTTTGAACTGACAGGTGATGATGCGAGGGAATTGGCTGATGGGATTGTTAAAGAAGTGACAAAAACTTGGATAGAGGCGCGGAAGGGTAAATTAAATACTAAAGTCAAAAAATATCGAGAGACTGGAAAAGCATAGTCGGTCTGGTTGCCAAACAAGGATCAGTTGTGTTTATCAGACCTAAGTCAGGGGAATCTGGACATGTTTCAACTTAATAGACTCAGCTTAATCGAACCATAAGCTGAGTCTATTAAGTCGTTTATTCTTCAACTGGCGTTTGGGTTAAGACAGAATGAAATTCTTCAATCTGATTGGAAATAATCCCAATATTTTTAGGTTTTTCGGCTCGTGTGTCATCGGTACGACCGTGAGCTTTTTTAAAGCCTTCTGTTTTTAGCCAAGCTTTTTGATCAGCTTTTTCAACCCATTTACTAACAACGACTATTTCATCGTATTCTAAATCTGATTCTTTTTCCCAGAGTTCAAAGCCTAAAAAGCCTTTAATATTTGTGACACTGGCAGCGGCATGACCACCGGCAAATTTTTCAATGACCTTTGAGGTTGCTTCTTTTTCTGTTCGAATGGTGTTTGTAACGATAAACATAATCTAACCTCCAAATTATTTTCAATTTTATTCATTATACACTTTCACTTATCAGTTGAACAATGAAAAAGTCTTGAAGCTAACTATCAGGCGAATATCCGTCTTAAATAAAAGACTCAAAACGAACGCTAAGGCTGTAGGGAAGACTGGCGGTTCTGTTGTTTGACAATCTTAATTGTTGTTTAGTAATGGCATACGAATGAAAAAGGTAGTACCGGCTTCCGAAGACTGTAAATCGATTTGCCAATTATACTTAGCGATGATAGAAGCTACGGCAAACAAACCTAAGCCAGTTCCTTCGTCACTTGATTTCGTCGTAAAAAATGGTTCGTAGATTTGTTCTTGAATCTCAAGTGGAATGCCAGGACCATTATCACTTATTTCCAATATGACGGAGCTTTCAAAGGGGGTGCTAGATACTTTTTTTGCCCGTACCATAATACTTGGGGCTTGCTCACCTTTGACTGCTTGATAGGCATTGGTAATTAAGTTGTATATGACATTTTGTAAGTCGATTTCTTCTAGTTGCACTAAGCCAATCTGTTGCTGAATCTTAATTTTTAGTGGTGTTTTTTTTGGAATAATCCCACTAATTAAGTGAGTTGCCACAGTTATGGCTGAAGAGATATCCACCACTTCTTGAATATTTTGGGACGCCCTTGAAAAGCGCATGACATTTGACAGTAGTTGATCGCCTTTTTGAGCGGCTGCCAGAACTTCATGAAGGTCATCTTGCAAAATGGGCTGATTCTGATATTCCAGCATTAAAAGTTCCAAATTGCCAATAATCGGTGTTAAAAAATTAGTCATATCGTGAATGATGGAGGTGGTCAATAAGCCAACAGTCTCCAATTTATTCCGTTGAGATAATTGCCATTCCAGCTTATGTTGAGCTTTTTGCCGTTGATGATTGGCAATCAGTTGTTTGTTTTCTTCTTCAATTTTTTCTTGTTTGCGGAAACTACGTAAAAATAAGCTGAAAATAATAATCAACACTAGCAATAGTAATAACAGTGAAAAAAGGGCAATGACCAAATTAATAATGTCGTCATTTCGTTCCCGATAATCAGCATTAATTGAGATAACCCATCGCGCCATGCCCACATCGACCCATTCAAAAGCACCGATTTTTTCGGTCTCTTGGGGTTTTTTTTCGTCCCACCAGTAAGACTTATAAGTTAATGCCCCCTCATCATGTTCCAGTTGATATTTTTCCAGACGCTTTAAATCATCATAATGGAGTTGAGGAAATAATTTTTGACGACCCTCAATAATCGACAAACCAATTTGTTCCTCAACAGGATGCATAACAACTGTCATGGATTGATCTTTGACCATAGGATACCCTTTGTATTCCAATTCAAAATCTTGGATAAAATTTTTATAAAATACATCTAATTTGAGTGGCATTATTAGATAGCCAATAATGGCGCCAGTAGGGGTGTTGATTTTGTGATAAAAGTTCATGTAGGCCTGCTTGTCAATAAAATAAGAGTTGCCGTTTTGTTCAGCTGTAGGAAATGTTAACATCTCAGCAAGAGAGCTGTCCTTTTCGATGTAAGGCAGAATAGCATTCGTGTCTATCGCTTGTACATCTTTAGTTGCCGGGGCCCAAGAGATGGCATTTAAGGGCTTTCCATTACGGTCAACATAGATGAGCGTCTCAGATTCCCCTTTTAATGAAGTAAAAAAAGGAATGAATGAAGAGGGATTATCTATTAAAGTAATCGGGCGATCCGTTGAGTTCCACTCCTCATTAATCGTTAAATAACTTAGAGATTGGTACCGGTTTTTCATGGATAATTGCACGATTTTAGCCACATATTGGGTAGATTGCAAAAGGAAATCCTGACCGCTGGCAGTTGTGGTATTGCGAATAACGGAAAAGCCACGAATGGCAAAAAAGCCAGAAATAATTATTAAAAGAGTTGTTGCCGCAATCATGGCATTAACAATTTTAGTGGTTCGTTTCATTTGAAACACTCCTTTGAGTAATGAGTTAAGCATCATTTAAGCATAAAACTAAATTCTCAGGTCAATAGACTGAGGGAGAAACAAGATTGAGTTGAAAGTTTAGCTTAATTCAGCTATTGTATAGATAAGGTTACTAAAATTATGAGGTGTGTGTGGTGAGAAACGAAAAAATTCTAGTAGTTGATGATGATCCCTCTGTTCGTCGACTGATTTGGAAAGCGTTACAGGCAACAGGCGTTTTAATTTATCAAAGTGAAACCATCGACCATGCCCTGGGGATGATGAAGCGGATTGATTTTCACTTGTTTTTACTGGATGTCAGCTTGGAATACGATAATGATGGCTACCAGTTGGCTCAGCTGATTCGCGAAGAGCAGCCCTTAACGCCAATTATCTTTATCAGTGGTCGTAAAGAAGAAGCGGACATTGTCAGTGGCTTAGAATCCGGTGGTGATTTATATCTGACGAAACCATTTTCTCCCGTTGTCTTAAAGGCCCAAGTGACCAGTATCTTAAATCGGACGGAACAGTTCTTAGCCGTCAATCATCAGCAACATGAGGCCATCTTGACACATGGTAATTTCAGGTTTGATAAGAACCTCTATCAGTTTAGCAAACATGGTGAAATAATCAACATGACTTCAAAAGAAATTATGATGATGTTGTTTTTTATGGAAAATCCCTATCAGGTTTTTAGTAAAGAACAAATCTATGCCAATGTTTGGCATAGTGGTGAGATGGATCAAAAACTAATTGTGGTCTATATTAATTATCTGCGAAATAAAATTGAAGATGATCCCAAAAAGCCGCAGTATTTGCAGACGGTTTGGGGAATTGGTTATTCCTTTCATCCAGAAATAAAAAGAGACGTTGAATAAATCAACGTCTCTTTTTATAGCCCTTCCAGTTGGCTGAAAAATAAGCTTAAGGCCAGTAAATCGGCTGTGCCACCAGGACTTAAATGTTGGTCAATTAGTTGCTGATCAAAGAGACGCAAGGCATGTTCGATTTGTTCCAAAGGTTTATCGGCGAGTGATTGACTTAGTGTCTGGGCTTCATTCTTAACAAATAACCAGCCTTCAATTCCACCTCGATGAATCAAATTAGAATCTTCCACTTGGCTCATCAAGTGGAGAATTAGTAATAAATAACTCCTTTTTTCAGGTCTTTTGTCTCGTAAGAATGGCAGGGCAACTTTCCGTAACATCGGATAACCGGCGGCGGCTTCCCCTCTAATGCCCAATATACCATGGTCTAAGTAGAGGCGTTCACCATCGCTTAAGCTTTTTTTTGAGGTTAATTGATGATAGTCTAGCAGCAAATTTTCCGTCATAATAGCCACATAAGACAAGATGGCAAGAGTGTCTTTGGGGCTCAATGGCAGATTATCTTGTAAATGGTGTTGGGCGTAATAACCAGTTGCTCCTAAGATTAACGCAAATGAAAAATTTGCCCCCTTATGAGTGTTAATATTTGCCGTTGCTTGAAGCATAGCCGTCTCCGCTAGCTGCCCCTGTTGTCGTAGTTTGTCAAAAAGATCAGCAGGGGTTCCTTGATGGCTATAACCAATCGTCAGATATCGAGTAAAAAAAGGCCATAAGGCAATGCTACTGTCGATAAAAGTTAGAAAGGTCATATCCTTGTGGGCGCCATTGCTAATCGGATCGACGAGGCCTGGCTTTGGGAAAAGCGCGGCCTCATGAAGTAGGGCTTGTTGGGCGTAGTGACTGATTTGTTCAATGAGTTGAGTCATAGTGCTGGGCCATTTCTTTAATGATAAAGGACAAGGAGGTATCGAGATGTTCCTGAATAATTAACTCGATTTGCTCTTTGTTTTGATTGGTCATTCCTTGGTAAATCAGCCAGTGCTCGTGAAGGGCGTGATCTCTTCGTTCTTTGGCCCGAATGGCAATGTCGCGAAAGTAAACCAAGTAGTCTCGTAGCTTAGTCACAATTGACTCTAAGCGGAGCATTTGACTTTTTTGATAGATAAATTGATTGAAATCAGAAAATTTTTGTAAAACTAAATCAATCTCATCAACTTCATTCAGCCGGTCTGTTTCTTCCAGTAAATGCTTCAGTTCAATAAAGTCTTCAGGGGTCATTTTTTTCATAGCAGTGGTTGTCGCTAGAATATCCAAAGCTTTGCGAATATCATAAATTTCATAAGCATCTGCGATATTAATGCCCTTGACAATATTCCCCACACCCGGTTGGTAGGCCATTAGGTTTTCGGAGACTAGAGTTTGCATAGCATAGCGAATAGGTGTCCGACTAATGTTCATGGCTTCGGCAAATTCTTTTTCATTAATTCTTACCCCAGCGGGAATTTCTCCCAGAATAATGGTTTTTCGGAAAGCGTGATAAACTAGCATTTTCAAAGGCTGATTTAAGGTTAGGTCAAGATTTTTAGCGACACTTTCTGTTATGTTTGACATGATAAGACTCCTTTATAACGATAGTTTTCTATGTTCCTTATTGAGGAATATAAAGTGGCATATGTCCTGTTAAAATAATTGTCACAATAAAGATGATAAAGATTCCTAAAGCCCATTTTGCCGATTCTTTTTGCCATTTGCCCATATCTAAACCTGTTAAGCGTAATAATAGGTAGATGAAGGCGACAAGAGGACTAAGTAAGTGGAAAGCTTGTCCCATTAAGGAAGCCAAAGCCATTTGCATATCAGTGAAGCCGTATGAACGACCTGCTTCAGCTAATACGGGTAAAACGCCGAAGTAAAAGCCATCATTGGAAATAAAGAAGGTACCAGGGGCAGAAATTAAGGCGATGACTAATCCCCAGAAGCCAGCCAGTTGATTGGGAATGATTTTAGTGAAACTCTGGGCCAAAGCATCAGCCATTCCCGTTCCTTGGAATAAGCCCATAAAGACGCCAGCAGCGAAGACGAGAATGACGACCTGTACAGCGTCACCGCCATTGGCGCCAATCCGAGCCGACTGATCCTTTAAGTTAGGGTAATTGACCATCAAGGCAATTACCGTTCCAGTTAGAAATAAGAATAGAGGTGGCAAACCGAGACCAACGAATGAATCCGTGATCAATAAGGTGAGTAAAAAAATGGTTAAGACGGCATTAAAGGCCCATTTTTCAGGACGGCGAACGGCTAATAACCCCTCATCAGTGACCGTTGTCATAGCAATTAAATCCTCTTCTGAAAGAGTTTTGATACCCAAACGTGCCCGCTCCTTGCGACCCATTGAAGGTGCGACAATAAAGATGACGTAGGCTAAGGCGGCTAACATACCAGGAACCAAGTAAGCTAAAATTTCAGCTCCAACATTTAGCACACTCATAGCTCTTGCAGTGGGACCGCCCCATGGTAGTAGGTTCATAATGGTGTTTTGTAAAATAACCAATACCGCTAAATTCATTAGTTTCATGTCCAGTTTCTTGTAAATCGGAATAAAAGCAGAACAACAAATCAAGGTGGTAGTCGTGCCATCGCCATTTAAAGAAACGGCTGCAGCCACGACCGCAGTGGCAATTAAGACTTTCATAGGGTCGCCTTTTGCTAAATAAATCATCTTTTTCGTAATCGGGTCAAAAAGACCAGCATCTAACATAATTGAAAAATACAGAATCGCAAAGAGCAACATAATTCCCGTATTGGAGGTGGTTTTGATTCCCTCCATCACGAAATCCCCTAAAGTTCCCTTGTTTGACACACCTAACAAAATGGCTGATAAAGCGAAAAATAAGGGAATTAAGACTAAGGCAGTAAAGGGTGACATTTTTTTCTTCATGATGACAATCATAAAGATAATGATCATGGCATACGATAGAACAGTTAATAACATCTTTTTCTCTCCTTTAAAATAATCGATTTGTTGTTCCTTGCGGCATGTGGCTCATGGGCAAGGTGGTGACAGGTACTTGATAAAAACTTCACGTGATGTTAAGTAAGAGTCGGAAATATTTGCTTAAGCAAGGCTTAGTTTAGCTGATAAAAATAGAGATAGATAGAGCCTTAATAAAAAAAGAACAGCAAAAACACAATGTTGTTACCGCTTTCTTAAAGAGAGGTAAATAAAAGGTTAATAAATAGTTAAATCGTCTGAAACTCTTATATATCAAGGGTTTCAGCTGTTTTTGACGTGGCTGGGAAATAAGGAACAGCGAAAGCACAATTTATCACAGAGGTTTTGGTTTTATTCAAAGGCAATTTACCTATAATGAAATTACCAAGTAGAAAGGATGTGAGTTCATGGGACTATTTAAACGATTGTTTGGTGAAAAGGAAATCCCTCTGGAGGAACCGGTTCAGGATAGATGGCAAAACATTCCTCCTTATATAGAGGAAAGGGAATACCAATTAGCTTCACTGGTTGCCTCTGCCATTGCGGCTAGTGACTCTAATAGTGACTTTGTGGTAAAACGGGTACGAAAGAGAAACCCTGAAGCTCAGTTGGTATCAATCATTGCTACCATTGTGGCGACAGGTGAACAGCCTGAAAGTGTTTTTAGAGTTACATCAATTAAAGAGGAAAAACTAGGAGGAAGTAATGATGTTGCGTAAGTTTAAAATTTCAATCGATGGTAAAGCTTATTTAGTGGAAATGGAAGAAGTCGGTGGCAGTCCTGTAGCTGTTCAAACACCGATTGTGACACAAACAGCGGTGCCGTCAGTCGCAGAAGCAGAAGTTGCAGTGAGTCCAGCAGATGTGAGTGGAGAAGCGATGACGTCACCAATGCCAGGCACAATTATTAAAATATTAGTGAATGTGGGCGATGAGGTGAAGGAGAATCAACCCTTAATGATTTTGGAAGCCATGAAGATGGAAAATCAGGTTGTAGCAACTAAAAATGGCAAAGTTGCTGGCATTCATACCTTACTAGGCTCAGTGGTAAATGCGGGAGATGAACTTATTACCATTGCTTAACCTAAAAAGAAACGAGTTGGAGGAGAGAAAACTGTGGAAACATTAATTCAAGGCATTACGTCCATTACGATTGGACAAATTTTTATGATGGGCATCGGAGGCTTACTGATGTACCTGGGAATCAAAAAAGAATATGAACCAACCCTCTTGGTTCCAATGGGACTCGGCACGATTTTAGTCAATTTCCCAGGGTCAGGGGTTTTGACACAAATAGTCAACGGTTCAGAAACAGAAGGGGTTTTTGATGTTCTGTTTAATGCAGGGATTGCGACTGAATTATTTCCATTGCTAATCTTTATTGGGATTGGTGCCATGATCGATTTTGGACCGCTGCTACAAAATCCCTTTATGCTTCTCTTTGGAGCGGCTGCTCAATTTGGAATATTTTTCACGGTAATCGTTGCCGTTATGTTTGGTTTTGATATTGAGCAGGCAGCTTCGATCGGTATCATCGGGGCCGCAGATGGTCCCACATCTATTTTTGTTTCCAATCAATTAGCCCCAACCCTATTGGGGCCAATTACAGTCGCGGCATACTCTTATATGGCCCTAGTGCCGATAATTCAACCGATTGCCATTAAAGCAGTCACGACTAAAAAAGAACGTGGCATCCGAATGACCTATAAAGCTGACAGCGTTTCGAAATTGACGAAAATTATTTTCCCAATTGCGATTACAGTAGTGGCGGGTTTTATCGCCCCGATTTCATTGCCTTTAGTTGGTTTCTTAATGTTTGGTAATTTACTGAGAGAATGTGGTGTCTTAGACCGCCTTTCAAATACGGCTCAAAATGAATTAGTCAATATCGTTTCAATTCTTTTAGGGTTAACGATCTCCATTAAAATGCAAGCAGAGCTCTTTTTAAATGTCCAAACCTTATTGATTATAGCTCTCGGTTTAGTAGCCTTTATTATGGATTCAGTTGGAGGGGTGCTCTTTGCTAAACTGTTGAACTTGTTCCGAAAAGAAAAAATTAATCCAATGATTGGGGCAGCGGGAATCTCAGCCTTTCCAATGTCCAGTCGGGTAATTCAAAAAATGGCAACAGATGAAGACCCGCAAAACTTTGTCTTGATGTACGCCGTTGGGGCGAATGTCTCTGGTCAAATTGCGTCGGTAATTGCAGGTGGTCTATTATTAGCATTCTTCTCTTAAGAAAGTTTAAGGAGAGAGGGAAGGAGGAAATAACATGAACATTGAAGCCTTGAAAATTGCTGTGGAATTAATGTTATTCGGAATGGGTGGAGTCTTTCTAGTTTTATTTTTACTCTATCTGATTTCACAGCTACTGATTAAATTGTTTCCAGCCAAGTAAGGATGATCTACTAGATAGGGGCATGTAGCCAGGATCTCTCTGGTCGGAAATCAGTCAAAAGGAAGTGAGACAAGGTGATAATAAAACGATTGTGGCTAGATCGAGATCGAGTGGCACACCAATCATGGGTCTCTTTATTAGAGAAAGTTGGTCTTGCCCATGATGAAGAAATCGATTATACGATTGGCATCTATCAAAACGATCAACTAATTGCAACGGGTTCTCTCTATATTAATATATTGAAGTGCTTAGCCATCGATCCAGAGTTTCAACAAGAAAATTTATTAACGAAACTTGTAGATTGCTTAAAGGGCAAGGTGGTAGAAGGGGAAACGCATTACTTCGTTTACACGAAACCCGAGATGATCCCACAATTTAAAGGGCTGGGATTTAATGAAATAGTTCGCACATCTGAGTTGGTTTTCATGGAGCAAGGTGGCCCAGATTTTCAGGATTATATGAGGGAACTGGCATCTTATAAACAACCGACCAAAAAGAATGGCGCCATCGTAATGAACGCCAATCCCTTTACAAATGGCCATCTATATTTAGTGACAGAAGCGGCAAAAGAAAATGAAACGGTCTATGTCTTTGTTGTGTCAGAAGATCGTTCGTTGTTTAAGACCGCGACGAGAATGGCCTTAGTGAAGGAAGGCGTTAAGTATCTCTCCAATGTGGTGGTCTTACCCACGAGGGATTACAGTGTGTCAAGTGCCACTTTCCCCTCATACTTTTTGAAAAATCGAACGCCAAGAGCGATAGCCAGAAGTCAGGCTTTAATGGATGCCCACTTATTTAAGGAACGAATCGCTTCCTTTTTAGTTATTGGGAATCGCTATGTAGGGGAGGAGCCCTTTTCACCAGTAACGGCCATTTATAATGAGGCGATGGCGGAGGTCTTTTCCACAGATATTCAGCTGAAAATTTTGCCAAGACAACGGTTTGGTGAGGAAATAATTAGTGCGTCTCTTGTCAGGCGGCTGATGAAAGTGGGAGATCTGGCGTATATTAAACAAATAGTGCCTGTTACGACCTATCAGGAAATTGTCAAACAACAAAAAAAGAATGAGGTGTCTTATTTTGGAAATTAAGCAATTCGCATCGGCTGGGACAACAGAGTCCAGCGATATTTTAATCTCCTTGGCTTGTCACAACCAAGAAGAAATTCTGATTGACTTGGACAGTAATGTGGACAAACAATTTGGAAAGCAAATTCGTCTGCTGATTAAGGAGACTTTAGGAAAATTAGGGGTAACTTCTGCTAAGGTTACAGCCGTTGATAAAGGGGCTTTGGACTGTACCATTGAAGCCCGGACTTTGGCAGTCGCTTATCGAGCAGCAGGGACAAATGGAAAACTGGATTGGCAGGTGATTCATTCATGGAACGATTAAGACGAACGATGATGTTTGTGCCAGGTGCAAATGCGGCGATGCTTCGCGACGCCCCCTTATATGGGGCAGATGCCATTATGTTTGACTTGGAAGATGCGGTTTCGTTAAAAGAGAAGGATACTGCTCGTATCTTGGTCTATCAGGCCCTAAAAACCTTTGACTACTCCTCTGTTGAGACGGTGGTGCGGATAAATGGTCTTGAGACAGTTGGCCGTGAAGATATAGAGGCCATGGTGATTGCAGGAGTAGATGTTATCCGTCTGCCAAAAACCGAAAGGGCTCAGGATATTATAGATGTGGAAGCTGTCATTGCGGAAATGGAAAAATTATATGGAATTCCTCTTGGAACCGTTAAAATGATGGCGGCCATTGAATCGGCAGAAGGGGTCCTAAATGCTCGGGAGATTGCGAAAGCTAGTAAACGTTTAATTGGTATTGCTTTAGGCGCAGAAGATTATGTAACCAATATGAAAACCAGACGTTTCCAAGATGGTCAGGAGCTGTTTTTTGCTCGCAGCACCATTTTACATGCAGCTCGGTCTGCTGGTATAGCTGCCGTCGATACGGTCTACTCAGATGTAGAGAATACTGTTGGTTTCCAAGCTGAGGTGCGGTTAATCAAGCAATTAGGTTTCGACGGTAAGTCGGTCATAAACCCACGCCAAATTCCATTAGTAAACCAGATATATGAACCGACGGCTAAAGAAATTCAACAAGCTAAGGAAGTGATTTGGGCCATTCAAGAAGCGGAAGCCAAGGGGGCAGGTGTTATTGCCCTTAATGGCAAGATGGTGGATAAACCGATTGTTGAGCGTGCGGAGCGAGTTATCGCCTTAGCAAAAGCTGCTCTTTTAATTTCCGAGGAGGACATTTAAATGAAAAATAGTTTAGGCAGAGAGATTCCAGAAGGGTATCATGGCAAACATGGTGGTTTTGCAGGGGAGGGGCTAATCGGGCCTTATCAGGAAAGTTCCCGTTTGATCACTCCTGTCAAGCCTCGCGATCAAAAGCTCTTGGGTAGTATTAGAGAGGCCATTGAAAAGACAGGTTTAAAAGATGGCATGACCATTTCTTTCCACCATCATTTTCGTGAAGGAGATTTTGTGATGAACATGGTTTTAAACGAAATAGCTAAAATGGGAATTAAGAATTTAGCTATTGCGCCCAGTTCAATTGCCAATATCCACGAACCATTGATTGAACATATAAAAAGTGGGGTCATTACCCAGATAACTTCCAGTGGCTTACGGGATAAAGTGGGAGCGGCTATTTCCACTGGCATAATGAAACACCCTGTTATTATACGCTCTCACGGTGGACGTGCTCGAGCCATAGCCACAGGAGACATTAAGATAGATGTGGCATTTTTAGGGGCCCCCAGTTCAGATTGTTACGGTAACGTCAATGGCACCGTAGGAAAGGCCACCTGTGGCTCTTTAGGTTATGCCATGATTGACGCCAAATATGCCAATCAGGTAGTCGCGATTACAGATAGTCTTGTTCCATATCCCAATACGCCAATCAGTATTCCTCAAACGGATGTTGATTTTGTTGTAGAAGTAGAGGCTATTGGAGATCCAGCAGGGATTGCCAAAGGAGCGACGCGTTTTACCAATAATCCTAAGGAATTGTTAATTGCTCAATACGCAGCAAACGTCATCACCCATTCACCCTATTATCAAAATGGTTTTTCCTTTCAAACGGGAACTGGGGGAGCCGCATTAGCAGTGACCCGTTTTCTTAAAGAGAGCATGATCAAAGATGGCATTACAGCTAGTTTTGCTCTTGGAGGCATCACCAATGCTATGGTGGAATTGCTGGAAGAAGGCTTGATTGAACGAATCATAGACGTTCAGGACTTTGATCATCCTTCGGCAGTTTCTTTAGGAGTAAATGTGGCCCATTATGAAATTGATGCTAACATGTATGCCTCACCTCTCAGTAAAGGGTCAGTTATCAATCAATTAGATACAGCTGTCTTGTCGGCGTTGGAAATTGATACAGATTTTAATGTCAATGTCTTGACAGGCTCAGACGGAATTATTAGAGGGGCATCTGGCGGACATTCGGATACCAGTGCTGCTTGTAAGATGAGCGTGGTCATTGCGCCGTTGATTCGAGGTCGCATTCCGACGGTTGTAGAGGCAGTTAATACAGTTGTTACGCCAGGCACTAGTGTTGATGTCCTAGTTACCGAATTAGGGATTGCCATCAACCCTTTGCGTCCAGATTTAGTGGCTCATTTTAAAGGACTTGATGTGCCTCAATACACGATTAAAGAGCTACAAGAGAAAGCTTACGGGATTGTGGGGATTCCAGAAGCGATTGATTATGGTGAACAAGTTGTGGCATTAATCGAATACCGTGACGGCACAATCATCGATGTGGTGCGAAATGTCTAAGGGTTTTTTTAAGGGCCCCACGATTCATCTGAAAGGCATGCTTGAAGCAAGAGAAACGAGAGCTGATCGACAGTATTATCTATTAAATAAGGGCAGGCAACCATTGTTGGCCATGACCTTGAATCTCCCAGGACCTGTTAAAAATAGTCAGGAGATTAAGACCATGACGGAAGGGATTGTCGCGGACTTGGCAGACCTGTTTCCCAAAGAGAGTGGGGTTCTAAGCCTGCTGGAACTTCGTACGGGCCCCGAATATTACCAATTAATCAATGGAGATGGGCTGGCAGTGAAACGTCAACTAGTCAAATTTGAAGAAGAACATCCTTATGGTCGATTATTGGACTTAGATGTTCTAGTCTGGAATGAGGAGAATCAGCGACTTGGGCAAATTAGTCGGAAAGACTTGGGATTACCACCACGTCGTTGCTTTATCTGTAATGAAGAGGCTAAGGTCTGCAGTCGCAGTCGACGGCATTCGGTGAGGGAGATGCAGACAGCCGTTTGCCAATTAATCGAGAAAGGACAGGAAAAATGACTAAACAACTAATGATGACGGAAACCGTCTTACGAGATGGGCAACAAAGTCAAATCGCCACACGAATGACAACAAGTGATATGTTGCCGATTTTGGAAGTGATGGACGAGGCCGGTTATCACGCCATTGAAATGTGGGGAGGGGCAACCTTTGATGCCTGCTTGCGATTTCTAAATGAAGACCCTTGGGAGCGACTTAGGGCAATTCGAAAAGTCGTCAAAAAAACCAAACTACAGATGCTTTTGCGAGGGCAGAATTTACTAGGCTATAAAAATTATCCAGACGATGTTGTTGAGGCATTTGTGAAACAAGCTATCGAAAATGGCATTGACATTCTTCGGATTTTTGATGCATTGAATGACACGAGAAACTTGACAACGGCAATGAATGCCACAAAAAAATATGGTGGACACTGCCAAGCAGCTATCTCCTATACTACTAGTGAGTTTCATACTATCAGCTATTTTGTTGAATTGGCTAAAGAATTAGCTGAGATGGGGGCTGATTCCCTTTGTATCAAAGACATGGCAGGAATTTTAACGCCCGATGATGCTTTCCAGTTGGTGTCAGCCATTAAACAATCAATTGATCTGCCTCTAGAAGTTCACACCCACGCCACTAGTGGAATCGCTGAAATGACCTATCTGAAAGCCGTTGAAGCAGGCGCAGATATTATTGACACTGCCATTTCATCATTTTCAGGAGGGACGAGCCAGCCAGCTACGGAATCAATGGCCCTTGCTTTGGAAACACTAGGTTATGACACCCAGCTTAATTTAAAAAAGCTGGAGACCATTGCGGATTATTTTAATCCTATTCGGGATAAATTTCGTGACAAGGTCTTATTGAATCCGAAGGTCAAAGACACTGAACCAAAAACACTGCTGTATCAGGTCCCAGGAGGCATGTTATCCAATTTGTTGAGCCAACTATCAGAACAAGGCTTAGAGGATAAATATGAATCTGTATTAAAGGAGATCCCACGAGTACGGGCTGATTTAGGCTTTCCACCTTTAGTGACGCCCTTATCCCAGATGGTAGGGACTCAGGCGGTAATGAATGTGATTAGTGGTGAGCGTTACAAACTAGTGCCAACGGAAATCAAAGAGTATGTCAAAGGTCAGTACGGAAAAGCGCCAGTGGCCATTTCTGTTCAGATTAAGCAGCTGATTATTGGCGATGAAGCGGTCATGACCGAACGACCAGCTGATTATTTAAAGCCGGGATTGCCAGAATTTGAAAAGGAAAGTCAGCCCTATGCCAAATCGATTGAAGATGTCCTTTCTTATGGCTTGTTTCCCCAACAAGGAAAAGATTTTTTAGGCAGACGCGAAGATCCCTTCTACGATGTTGTGGAGCAACAAGTGAAGGTTACTATAGAGATCTAAATGATAGGCTGTCGTGCTGGTAGCGGATGCATTTAGAAGACTTTCCTCCTAAAATAAATGTGTGAGACTCACACATTTATTGTGAAAGTAGAAAACCGCGACACTCAAGATGACTTGGGTGTCGCGGTTTTTATGTGTCAACGGTTTTTACTTTGAGAGGATCGCTGGAAAGTGACAGCAAAGGGGAAATGATACGAAATAAAAGAAAACTCTTTCCATTAGCTCGTTTTATTGGTAGAATTCTATTTATCAGAGTTTAAATGAACTTTGTTCTGTATAAGGAGGAATTAGCTTGGTTTTTAGAGGTTTTTTTAGACGTAAAATGAAAAGTAGAGGGTTAATTGATCGTGAGAAAGGAGCTCAAGATTCATTATATGATTGCATTGTTAAGAACATCCAAGAAAACGGAGAACTATCAGAAAAATTTTCATTGCCGAAGCCTATTACTAGTCCTAATATAATCAGTATGGCTGATGGTGCGTTAGATGGTATCCGAGTTTATCACATGGCAGGGGGGGAAGTTCATATTAATGGCTTAACAGAGGTCCTTAAACTTGTTTCTCAAGGAGAATCTGTTAAAGGGGAAGCACAATTAATGACTTTTTTTGCAGCTGAAGAGGCACCTTTAATGTTAAGCTGTATCGATGATTTAGTTCAGTGGGTTATTGAAAATCAACGTCAACTTGATACCAAGGCGCTTTATGAGTTTTCAGCTCAACTTATTGTGAAGAGTTCAGACAAAGAATCGATTAAATTTGCATTAAGCGTATTGGAACTGTTGTATGAGACAGTAGAAAAAGATGATTCACTAAGAAAGGTTATTTTAGAGCTGGCACTGAGTGATGAGTTTTCATTATTTGCTATTTTTATTGTTAGAGAATTTGAAAAGGGTAACCAAGAAGTGATTGAAATCACCAAAAAAGTTCACGGTTGGGGAAGAATCCATGGGATTGATTTTATCGATGCTGATTCTCAGGAAATTCAAAACTGGTTGCTGATGGAAGGGTTCAAAAATAATATACTTTTTGACTATAGTGCCCGTCCTTGCATTGAGAAAGGCCAATTACTGAAGCGCCTTGAGAGGCAAAATATTGATGTTAATCAAGCCGTAGCCATCCATCAATTAATCGGGGGCGCTTTAAGCGACGGACCAGTAGAGGGGCTGATTCACTATGATCAGGGGGAAAACATTCTGACTCATTATTTAGAATGGGCAGGGACGGTGACACCCTCTGTTGAGCTAATCGCAACCTTATTAAGGATAAAGGAGACTGCTTGCGAATGGCCTCATGGTGACAGCTACGTAAGGAAAGTTGAAAAACTGATCCAGCAACCATCCTCGAAAGAGGCTGTTAAGGTGGCCGTTAGCTATGGCCACGGATTTGAGGTTGCTCAAAAATTAAACATCGAGTGTGATAGTGAAATGATGAAAGCCATTCGTGAAGAGTTTGATACCAACTATTATTTAGGGCGTTATTTATTTCAGAAGGAGTTGTTTGTTGATGAGCTAGTCCAGATTTTTGAAGCCGAGATACCTTTAGCAAAAATTGCAACCGGTCCCTCTGATAGCCTGGGATTTGGGCCAGACTATCAACAGTACCAGCAACTTGATTATGTCTTGGGTCATTTAGCACCCTATTCTGGAAAAGGTGAGGGGCTGGTACAGGCAGCTTTGAAGTCCTCGGTCACCCATAATCGCCAGACAGCTCTTGATTTAATAGATGAGTGGTCAAGGAGTGGGGAACCACTCTCGGCAAATATTCTAGCAGGCATTGAGACCTTAAAAAAAACAGAAGTCGTAGAAGAAATTCAAAGTCGATTAAAAAAATTATAACTAAAAGACAATACTCGTGTTTTCGAGTATTGTCTTTTAGTCTATTTAAGCTGGGACATGACGCAATTCACCAGTTTCTGGATTAATGATTAAGCCAAAGACGTTAACATCTTGAGCAACTAAAGGATGTTCTTTGACAATTGAGACACTTGAAAGGACTGATTCTTCCAAGGAGTCAAAGCCAGCTAACCAGCTAAGGACGTCTACATCTAAGTTATCAACTGTTTCTTGAGTGACGCCTCGTTCTTTCATCTTGTCAATTAAGTAAGAATTATCAACGCGAGCCATGCCACATTTTTCATGACCAATAATCACGACATTAGTTACGTTAAAGGCATAGAGTGCCACAAGAATACTTCGCATAGCAGAACCTACCGGACTAAGAACGGTCCCACCGGCATTTTTAATCATTTTAACATCTCCGTTTTTAAGTCCCAAGGCTTCTGGGAGAAGTGTCGTTAGTCGAGTATCCATACAGCTGACAATGACCATGTTTTTATCAGGTAAATTCGAGGTAGCAAATTTTTCGTAGTCTTTATGGGCAACAAACTGTTTGTTGTGTTCCATGATGTCGCTAATGACGTCTTGTTGTTTTGGCATAATTAATTTCCTCCGAGATACTTATTGTTGTAAGTTGTGAATGATAGCCAGTGGCATTATAAAAAATACTACTTAGCCAAGTTCAAACATCTAACAATCATTTTAACATGAGAATAAGATGAGAGGAAATAATTGGATTGAGTGAGGTTGATTATTTATCAATCCGATAAGTGTCAGTTTAACGGTAGAGACGAACAAAAATAAAATGAACCGTTCAGAACTGGCTCCTTTATTGAGCTTTATCTATTCTTCAGTCTATGAGAAAATAAATAGAGATGAAAAAACGAGTCAATGATTGCCAAATATTTCTAAGTAAATAGGGGGTGCTTGGAACTGTCAGTTAATGAATCGAAGGCTGGATTTTAATCGGCCTTTAATCGAAACGATAAATTCTGGTAGATATTTCAAAAAATATAGGTAAAAGGTAAAATTGTCTTATAAAATAGATATGGGTTTGTATACCGAGAGTTGAGGGGGAGAATATAAGTGCCAATTAGAAAATGGGGATTAGTTAGCCTCAGTCATTGTTATGTGAGGCCATCGAGTCAGGATGGGCAAGTGAAACAAGTGATGGCTTTGGATCGATTATCGCTAAGCCAGCCATTCGGTGAAATCGTCGGTTTGATTGGCGGTAAAGGCGCTGGGAAACAAACGCTAATGAAAATTTTAATTGGGGAAATTAAGCCAACGGAAGGGTTGGTATCTGGTGGACCTGATACAGCAGGGTGTTTAGAGTTTCCAGAACAGGGCAGCAAAGAACGAACAGGTGAAGGCTATGCCCAACGAAAATTACGTAAATGGCAAGTATCAAAAAAGAAAATACCAGAATTATTAGCGGAAATACGTAATTTTTCTGAACTTGGAAGTCGTTTCTCTAAAAAGATGAAATATTATTCTCTGGAAGAAAAAATTCAATTAGAAATCAGTATTTTACTTCATGTTGCCCCAAGCTTAATTTATATTGATGAGTCTCTATTAGCGGTCAAAGAGCATTTTTATATAAAAGTTTTTTTCTATTTATTAAAGTTAAAAGAATTGGGCTCAAGCATTTGGATTAAAACAGAAAATATTAGACGAATTGAGGGATACTGTGACAAACTCCTTTGGTTAGAATTTGGACGTTTGCAAAAACATGGTGAAGTCAAAGATGTTTTAAGGAGTTACGATCACTATTACCAACAAATTGATGGATTAAGTTACAAGGAGCAGAAACTCTTTTGGGAGCAAGGGTATCATGAGCAACTTCTGGGAACAAAAGCAGGGGGAAAAAAACAAGAATCCCTTAAATTAGCAAATGGAGGGAAAGAAAGGCCTGAGAAAAAGCAATCATTGAATTCAAATCATGAAGAAGTCATAACACGGGCAGTATCAAGGCGACGTAAGAAACAAGAAATCAAGCCGAAAAAAATCATATGGCTAATTACAATTGGAGGAATAGTGATGATTTTAGGCATTTCGACTTTTTTTGCAATCAGGACTCCAATCTTTAACGGTAGGCAGAGAACGTTACCAGTGACTAAAATGGACAATGAGGTAACCAATCAAACCACAACTAGTACGTCTACAAGTGAGCTACTAGAGACGTCTACAGAAGATATTAAGACAGTTCCTGACGACCAGTCCAAGACATATGTTGTGAAAGCTGGTGATACCTTATCGCAATTGGCTGAAAAGTTGAGGATCAGTGTCCAACAGCTAAAAGAGTGGAATCAGTTAATCAGCGATGAGATTACCCTTGGTCAGGAATTGAACGTCACCCCAAGCCAAGAGAAATCGCGGGAGAACAGAATAGCCACGGCAAATTTTAATCATCTAGTGGTGGCGGGGGACAGTTTATTGGCAATTGCTGAAAAATATGGCATCACGGTGGCGGAGCTACAAGTAGTCAACCAGTTATCGGATTTAACCATCTATTCTGGTACAGAATTGTTATTGCCCGTCACGGCCAAAGTAGTTGTTGACAATCCGCCTCCTGAACAAATCAATCAGACGAATCAAACTGCTAGGGACCAACCGGCGTCAACAACTAAGCAGCATGCCGTGACGCCTGGTGAAACCTTGTATGGCATTGCCAAGCGTTACGGTATTGATGTAATGGAGATTCAACGAATCAATTCGTTACAAACTGAACAACTTGATCCGGGACAACTTCTGATCATACCTTAAGTTGTATCTACTGAGGGTTATGTGAAAGGGGGGAGGAAATCAGAAATTACGTCAACAATCGTCAGTTTCTTAAGTCTTAGTGTCTAGCTAATTCTTAAGAAGTTTTTCTCTTTGTCAGTGACAACTGCTTTAATTTTATATGCCAAATGGGAGCCAGTTAAAGACTATCTAATTAGTTCTAGTCTAGCTTATGTTGTATTTTTAACTATCCTTAAGGGTGGGAGTAAATTAATGATTATGATGAAGAAATACTAAAATTAATAGGTAGGTGATTATCGTGAGGGGATGTGTGTGGCAAAAATAGTAATGCTCTGTGAGGCGGATTCCCTTCGTTTATTGTCGTGAAAATACTTCTTTATTAATAAAGCCTATCATTAGTGAAGTAAAATCTGGTCATTTTGAAAAATTTGAGCTAAAATGAGGATAAAAGAGAGCAAATGGAGGCGCTACAGGAATGATAATAGGCTATACATCTATAATGACGCCAGAAGAAGAACAACAATTACTGGCTTATGGCGTTGATGACATTGTATTCAAAGATCCAGATAAAACAGAGTTAGATTCTTTTAAACAATTTATGGAGTCAAATCGTGCGGAAATAGTTGTTATTGTTAGATTATCCAGCATCGGTGAGAGCATTACGATTGTTCAATTATTAGATTCATTTATCACACTTGCAGCAGAAAACAGAACTCTTCATGTCATGGATCAAGATGTGGAAGAGCGGCTATCTGATCGGCAATTCTTATCGTGTATTATTGCCATTGCCAAATCAAATAAAGCCGCCATTATAAAAAGAACGATTCTAGGGCAAGAGAAAGCCAAAAGTGAAGGGCGTCAAGGTGGACGACCGACGATTAATCCTGAAACAGTTGAGCGAATTCAATATCTCTATTATTCAGAACATTATTCCTTGAAAGAAATATCTGCTGAGTGTAACGTTGCCTTGGCTACAGCTTATAAGTATGTAAATTTATTGCTGACGGAAGATTATCAAGTCCATCCAACCGAAACGCTTTAGGAACGATAGTTTTGGCGAGTTAGACAAAGTATGAAAAGAACCCAATTCGAGTTAAAGTGACATGATGATATGTTGACTTTAATTGAATTAGGTTCTTTTTAAGGCGTAATGTGGCGTTGGATTTGTCCATGGTGATTTCAATGGTTAATCAGTGGCTGTCAATTATTTCAGTCAGTGATGAAATCCTTAAATGTACAGCACTATCAGGGCTTGTTATAGTAGAGGTGAAAGGTGGTGTGTGGTATGAAGGATTATCTCATCAAGATGATTTCTGAAGGAAGGACAATTGTGTTTGTTTTTGATAAGTTCAATTCATTTTCTGCCGATAAGGTAGTGGATGTAATGGAAACAGAGAATGAATTATTAGTAGTTGGTCAGGTAGATTTTAAACGTAAAGCACTCATCAATTTATTGCAAGTGAACTACATAAGAGTTGTTGATTGAGTTGAATCAAACAGGGAACAATTTGATGCCCCTCTTAACCCTTTTTTTGACGAGTTTTAAGAGGGGATGTTTAATATAATGGAAATCTTTCATTTACTTTGATTGTCTAGATAGTATTAACTAATGAGGAGATGATCGAAAAAATCTTATTGATTTCATTGTGTAAAGTTATGTGGCAATTTGTAAAAAATATCCAGTCCCATCATTAGTTGATTTATTGTTATGTTAAAAAAATCAAAACTTCAAAGGTAACGAAGCAGCTGAGGAGAGAAAGCATCACTCATTGACAAAATATC
>NZ_CAUQJB010000015.1:0-95002 GCF_963518325.1 uncultured Vagococcus sp.
CCGTGATTTCTTAGATGACCTGTTGCTGTAAGCTGTTATACTAAAAAATCAAAACTTCAAAGGATGAGTGAAGGCGTCATCCGTTTTATAACAAATTAGTTTATCTGTAATTCGTTCAAAGGTAACGAAGCAGCTGAGGAGAGAAAGCATCACTCATTGACAAAATATCTGAATAGGGTTTGTTATGAAAGGTTCTAATCATTACTAGCTATCCGTGATTTCTTAGATGACCTGTTGCTGTAAGCTGTTATACTAAAAAATCAAAACCTTAAGGGATGAGTGAAGGCGTCATCCATTTCATAACTATCTGATTTATCTCTTCGTTCAAATGAGAGAAAACCACTAGATGAGTGAAATCGTCACTCATCGTCAAATACTCTAAAAAAGATTTCTTATAGAACTTTCAAAGCAGTTGTTTAGCAAGTTATTTTTGTTTAAGTACTAAGTGAAACATCAGTGATTTTTAGCGTTTAAAAACCTAAGTTCCTAAAGTGTGAGCCAGTCACTCGCTAGTAAATTTATCATCACTGTTTATTCGGTAACTATTCATTGTCTGGCAAGTTATTTCCCTATTAAATCTGCTAACAAACTTTCCATCATGATCCAAACCTTTAGCCATTCTTCAAAAAAATGCTGATAAAGTAATAAAAAACAGGTATATCGACATCTCCTTTTCGGCTAGTTTGTTCTAATCCATCAATAAGCTAGTTGTTTTGATAGGACACTTATTTCTTCTATTTATTTATACCTTCACTATTAATACGAAATCAGAGAGGCAATCCTTACTAGTTTTAAAAATTCTTAACTTAAATTTAAAAGTATAACTGTAAATTACGAACTATTTCGACCTGAATTAGTTTTAAATTAAGAATTAGCCGTAGACGTAACTATCAGTTTTCCAATAGTTTCTGGCTAGTTTACATGGTATGATTTAGTTATGTCATTCAATTTCACTAGTGAACATAGGTTTAAAAAAACAATTTAATAAAGGAGACGATTTAATGGAATTAATTTTGAAAAAAGAAGGTTATTCAGTGGTTCAGTATCCTGTTAGTTACCAAGCAAACTTACAACATATAGAGGGGTTTAAGAGTGTTATCTGGACGGCAGAGGAGTGTTCCGTCGTTGCCTTGACTGATCAGTTGGATATGACTGAGGCTACGGCAGTGGAAGATGGGTGGGCCTTGTTGCAGATTACTGGTGTTCTAGATTTTGCCTTAACGGGTATTTTAACGCAATTGGCCAATCCTTTAGCAGATGCGGGAATTTCGATCTTTGCATTATCGACTTATAACACAGATTACCTTTTAATAAAAGCCGTTGATGTTGAGAAGGGGATGACAGTCCTAAAAATGGCAGGTCATCAATTGACTATTGTTTAGGTTTCGGCAGATTAGTCCGTGTGGCCTTCCTTTCTGAATGGACTAGTGATAAAATGAAACAACGAATGAGTCAGAGTCAATTCGATATTGTGTAAAGGTTGTGTTATTGGTGAATGAAGAAAATGTATCGAGGCAAAAATGGGGGATGCTGGCTGGCCTGATGGCTTATGTCCTTTGGGGAATTTTACCTTTCTATTGGAAAGCAGTTGGCAGTGTTTCTCCCTTATCTGTCTTGAGTTATCGAATTGTTTGGTCATTTGCTTTTATGATGGTCATTTTGATTGTCAGTGGAAAATGGTTCAGTTTTATTAAGGAAGTAAAAGCCGTATTAAGAAATCACCGTCGCTTGCTGGCGATTGTGGCAGCTGCTTTATTGGTTACAACAAACTGGTTTATTTTTATTTTTTCAGTCAGCAGTGGTAAAGTGATCGATGCTAGTTTGGGCTATTATATGAATCCATTAGTTAATGTGGTGTTAGCGACTGTTTTTTTGAAAGAACGTTTAGGTCGAGGGGAACTGATTGCTTGCTTGTTAGCAGCACTTGGCGTGGTTTTATTAGCCTTTCAAAGTGGCGTTGTCCCTTGGTCGTCTATTGCGATGGCAGTAACCTTTAGTTTGTATGGGTTAATTAAGAAGGTTGCTGCAGTTAGCTCCATGACTGGGTTAACATTGGAAACAGCGATTGTAGCGCCCTTTGCTTTAGTTTATTTGTTTTTCTTTTCTGCTGAAGGTTTTATGTCTTTTGGGTTAAGCTTGAATTTACTGTTAATCGGCGCTGGCATCGTTACAGCCATTCCGTTATTTTTATTTGCAGAAGCAGCAAAAAATATATCTTATATTTTGGTTGGCTTTTTACAGTATATCGCGCCAACTCTGATGCTGATAGCGGCTATTTTTCAGTTCAAAGAAACCTTTGCCCTCCCCCAATTATTAGCTTTTGGGTTGATTTGGTTAGGCATTCTGATTTTTACTGGAAGCAATATATTAGTGCTTCGTAAAAATAAACAATTGAGTAAGGGAATATCAATCGACAGTTGAGTGCATCAAGTGTCGTTTTTTTTTTGCGGTCAATCATGAAGAATGTTTGAAGAATTTTCTCGAAAAGTGGGTATTAAACTAATAATTAACTATAGGGGATGTTTTTATGATAAAATGAATCAGGTAAGATTTTAAACTCTCAGGAGGTAAGATATTGAACAAGAAAGAGATAATTAGCAATATTATATGGTTTGGCGGTCTATTAATCGTCTTATTCATAATCCGGACCTTTGTCTTTATGCCTGTAGTGGTGTCTGGCAATTCGATGGACCCAACGTTGCAAGATCGAGAACGTGTCATCGCAACCAAAACGAAAAAAATTGAACGATTTGATATTGTCACATTTCCAGCACCCGATGATCCGAAAAAGAGTTATGTCAAGCGGGTGATTGGCTTACCTGGAGACACAGTGGAGTATAAAAACGATCAACTGATTATTAATGGTGAAGAGTATGACGAACCTTATTTAAAGGAATTTAAAGGTGAATTGGCAGAAGGTGATTTTTTGACCTATGTAACAGGAGAAGATGGTCAGCCTCACAGTGAGTTCAGTTTAGGAAATTTAACAGCTCTAGGTTCCAGTACGGTACCTGAAGGTGAATTGTTTGTATTGGGCGATAATCGCCAAATTTCAAAAGACAGCCGTTTAATCGGTTTTATTGAAAAAGCGGATATTACTGGTAATGTTAAGTTCTGTATCTGGCCGCCTAGTAAATTTGGTCCAGTTAATAAGTAATTAATTAAAAAGCGTCTCAATGATAAACGGTCTTACTTATCATTGAGACGCTTTTTGCATGGCTTGAAGCAGCTCTTTGAGATTAGATCTTACTCTTGCTGTCAAGTATTCAATTTTGATTCAACTTAATCCCTTATATTGCCCCTTGTATTGGCATCTGTGATTGATTAAACTGAAACTAATTAGTTGAAAGTTAGAATGAATCCAACCTTTAGGCGTTTCTAAACGTCTAATCTATGAACCGTGTAATTATTAGGGAGGAAGTGAGTGAGTTGGTAGATGAAATGGATGTTCAAGCGGCAATGAAAGGCGATCGCCGAGCGCTTGAATCCTTGCTGAAAGCTCAATATCAGCAATTATATAAGACGGCCTTTTTATATGTAAAAAATGAAGCCGATGCTTTAGACGTTGTTCAAGATTCGGTCATAAAAATAATGACGAAGATTGGCAGTTTGACTCAGCCAACCTATTTTACAACTTGGGCCGTGCGAATTGTGATTCATACAAGTTTAGATCTATTGCGACGGCCAAGTCTTCAAGTATCAAATGAACCTTTGGGGGACCTAGAAGCGAAAAAGGAGTTGTCGGATGACAATCGTCTGGATATTCATGCGGGCATCGCCAGCTTACCAGAAGACTTGCAGGAAGTGACTATTTTACACTATTTTCATGGTAGAAAAATCAGAGAAATCAGCTTAATAACGGAAGAACCAGTAGGGACAACCAAATATAAGTTGCACCAGGCCCGTGGATTATTGCGAGATTATTTGGAAGGAGGGGACTGTGATGAAGCTGACTAGTCAATGGGAAAAAGAATGGCAAGAAATAGACGTTCCTCAAGACGCAGTCTTTCAAGCAATTGAAAAAGGCTTGAGAGGTGATGAGAAGGTCAATTGTAGTCAAGGGCAATTGAAAAAGTCAGGAATAAAACGATTCTTTGTCAAACAGCGCCGATTGTTAGTTATTGCTGCTGCGTTAATACTGCTTGCCACGGCAAGCGTCGCAAGTGTTGCTGGGAATCGACAACTGAAACAACAGGCTAATAAGAGTGATAGTAGGTCTACTCTAGAGAAAGAAGTAGTGCCTACCGCTCCTGATAGCGGGGCCGAGGGGACAGGAAAAAGTGAGACGAAAGGGAAAATCGAATTTTATTCTGATGAGGCTGGAACAACCGAAGCTAATCAAGCGGTGGAGACCAGTGAAAAATCGGCACAAAAATTAATCAAAACCTATGATATTATTAAAGAGACCAATGACTTTAGAGAGACAATTGAAGGGATTGAAGAGACCGTTAAATCTTATGGCGGATACTTTAGCCAATCAGATATCACCAATCAGGAAAGTGATCGTCAGCTGCGCTCGGCTCGTTATACGATTCGAATTCCCCAAGCAAAAATCGAAGAATTTAGTAACGCATTAGCTAAAATTGGCGAAACTATTTCTGCTTCGGAAAATGCCACCGACCATAGTTTGAGTTACTCAGATAATCAAAGTCGAATTAAAGCATTGCAAACAGAGGAAGAAGCACTATTGAATTTATTGGGAAAAAGTGATACTGTTCAAGAGATGATAAACATTCAAGATCGGCTATCACAAGTTCGAAGTTCAAAGGAAAGTTTGATTCAACAAAATAAATTGATTGATAATCAAGTCGCTGAAACGGAAGTCCAGTTATCCGTCAGCGAGGTGAAGAAAATCACCAAAGAAAAAAGTGTAGCAGTCATGAGCAGAGTACAAGATAATTGGCGGGATCAAATGAGATTTTGGCAGGAGGCAGTCCAACAACTAGCAGTTTTCTTTTTAAGTGTGGGTCCGTCTATTACTGCCGTGATAATGTTGGGCATTATCTGGGTGATTATTAAGAAACGTCGAGTTTGATACTCAACTCGATTTGGAGGAGTTATGATGAAGTTAACATATATTGGAGCCATTGTTACTTTGGGAAGTTGTTTATTATTAAGTGGCTGTATGCCTGAACAACAAGCAGTCAATGTGACTAAAAATGAAAAAAGCAATCAGCTCATCGATTCTGGTAATGAAAAATACACCAGCCAAGACCGTCTGGTACAATTTGCTGCCGAGAGTAGCAGTTTGATGTTGCAATCAAAGGGAAATCAAGTGTATAGCCCTGTGGCGCCTTATTTAATGCTGTCTCTTTTAGCTGAAGGAGCTGTCGGCGCCACTCAGACGGAGTTGTTTGAAGGGTTGTATCAGACACCGACCTCACGTAAAACGCTTCATCAATTTAATGAGGCGTTGTTAGGGAAGTATCTCGGTTCAGGCGACATTAAAATGGCAAATGCCCTTTGGTTGGACAAACCGGTCAAATTAACATCGCCCTTTAAGGAACTAGCAGAAACATACTATTACGGTGATATTAAGCGAGTCCCGTTTACCGATAACCCTGAAAAGGCGGCAAAAACAATTAGTAATTGGGCAAAAGCTAATGTGGGCGAAACCACTTATGACACGTCATTAATTGAGCCAGGTTTCGCCTTAGTTTTATTAAATTCGTCTCACCTTGAACTGGAGTGGCAGCACCCTTTTGACGAGAAATTGACCAAGGAAGAACCGTTCAATGGGAACGAGTTAAAAACAGCGATGATGCAGCAACAGTTTGCAAGTTTTCCTTATGGAATAGGTGATGATTATCTGGCCACGTCCTTACCCTTGAAAAATGGAAACCGACTTCAACTTATTTTGCCTAATGAGGGAGTTGATGTCAGAAGTTTGATTGACACGAAAGAAAAAATGCTATCATTGTTTTGGATTGTTGAAGATAAAAAAAGCAAAATGACTCTCTCAATCCCTAAATTTAATGTGGTCAGTAACCTTGATTTACAACCTAATTTAGATAAAATGGGTTTTGGCCGAGCATTCTCAAAAAAAGAAGCAGGTTTTAGTCGCCTGTCAAGCAACGTTAGTCTTTATCTAGGTCGGGCACTCCAAACTAATCAGTTATCGTTTGCAGAAAATCAAGTTGATGGCGCGGGTTATACTCAAGTCATGATGCCAATTGTTCCAGAAGAGGCCACAATTGCGCCGGTCCCTCCAGTTGTAGAGGAACCTGTGCTGGAATTTAAACTGAACCGTCCCTTTATCTATCTTATTTCTGATCAAGACGGGGTGCCAATATTGCAAGGTATTGTAGATAATCCAACTCTAACT
Source organism: uncultured Vagococcus sp. (assembly GCF_963518325.1). Lineage (NCBI taxonomy): Bacteria > Bacillati > Bacillota > Bacilli > Lactobacillales > Enterococcaceae > Vagococcus > uncultured Vagococcus sp. Next base: position 6,326 of record NZ_CAUQJB010000015.1, read on the forward strand.
AAATGAATTTTGCTAGCAAGCTAACACAGGGTCTAAGTGTTAGCTTGCTTAATTTGAGTCTACTTGACTGGGGGCGGTCTTACCACCCATTTATCCAGAAATATGATACACTTATGATAAGCGTTTAATAAAAGTAGAATCCTGATTTAAACGCAAAAAATTAGTCTTTGATGAGATCGAAACGAAGTGAAGTGTTTAGGACAACGGATGCAAGGAGAGCAGCTTATGAGCTTAGAATTTATATATGGACCAGGGAGTTGTCAACATGAAAAACCGCTGGTCGAACGAGCAACAGAATGGCTAACGGCCGATCCAAAACATGAGGTATTTTATTTGGTACCGAACCATGTGAAGTTTGAGACGGAAGTTAGTGTATTGGAAAATTTACATCAATTACCAGCTTATGCTGGTTGGAATAATATGACGACCATGCGCTTACAAGTTTTTAGTTTTTCACGTTTAGCCTGGTATTATTTGCAACACACAGCTTTGTATCAGGACGAGCATTTAAGTGAGGCTGGTACTCATATGCTAATTCGTAAAATTCTATTGGAGCAAGCTGAAAATTTAACGATTTTTCGTGGCGAAGTAAATAAGGCTGGCTTTATTGAGCAATTGGCTGATCTATTTAGTGAACTTCAAGATGGCAGTATTGATTTGGTAGATTTGAATGAGATTTCAATGGGGTTGGGAGGTTCTTTGAAGGAAGTTGATTTTAAAGGGAAACTTGAGGATTTCCAATTATTGTATGATGCTTACTGTGTGGCATTAGCCAATCGAGAAGTTGGCACCAAAGAATTAATCACGCATTTGGCGACTTATTTAAAAGATCGTGACTTATCTCAAGTGATGTTTATCATCAGTGGTTTTTCGCGTTTTACGGCCCGAGAGCAACAATTGATTGCAGTCTTGGTTGAACGAGCTGCTGAGGTGAAATTAAATTTAGTTTTAGACCAAGCCTATGTTCAACGCCCTCCAGAGCGCTTTAATATGTTTTTTGATGCTGGAAAATTGTATTATGAGTTATCTCAGTTTGCTCGCAGTAAGCAGGTTCATCTATTAGCCGACACTCGTTTACAATCAGATGACCCCAATGCTATCGCAATAGTAGATGAATGTTGGCGTGAGTCTCAGGAGATTAGTCCGTCTAAAATATTTCCCAAATTAGTAACGGATAAGGTCCAAATTTGGGAAGGGTCGACTCCTTTTACAGAAGTTAGTCATGTGGCCAAGGAGATACGACGTCTGGTGTCAGAAGAAGGCATGCGCTATCAAGATATTCAGGTCTTGACGCGAGAAGTGTCGGCCTATACCAATACCATCGGTCCGGTCTTTAACAGCCACGAGATTCCCTATTATTTAAATCAGGAATTGGAAATGAAACACCACCCCTTAGTGGAGTTCTTAACCAGTTTGTTTGCGATACAAGCACGGCATTTCCGTTACACGGATGTCATGCGCTTTTTACGGACCGAGTTGTTTTTACCAATTGCTGACCCTTCATTATCAGTCGAGGCATGGCAAGCCCTGCGAAATCAATACCGGGATAAGGTGGATGTAACTGAAAATGTGGCTTTAGCCTATGGGTACGAAGGATTTTATTGGACTCAGGAGAAAGATTGGGTTTATATTTATTATGATTTTGAGAATGACGAGACGAAGGAAGATGAAAATCTCTATGCGCAACGGATTTCCAATGAAGTTCGGGGCCATTTACGTCAGACGCTATTGCCTTTTTTTGATCAGTTAAAAAAAGCCAAGAAGGGGCGTCAGGCAGCAACTGCCCTTTATCAGTTTTTAATTGACAGCGGAGTCGAACAAGAGATTATTTACTGGCGGAATCAGGATATTGAATCGGGAAAATTAGAAGAAGCCAAAATTCATGAGCAGACTTGGCAAGCGTTTATCCAACTTTTGGATGAATATGTGATGATTTTAGGCGAAGATGACTTTGTTCTAAAGGATTTCGTGGCGATACTGGAAACAGGAATGGCGGGTCTTTCTTACGGCAAGGTACCAACTACCATTGATCAGGTCAGTGTATCAGCCTTGGATTTAATCCATGCTCAAAAAAGTCGTGTCACTTTCATAATAGGCGCAACTGACAACGTGTTGCCTAAAAAAATTGAAAACAAAACCTTGCTATCAGATGAAGAGCGTAGTTTAGTCGATGAGCGGTTAGCAGATGGCAAGTATTTAATAAAAAATACGGCGGCAGATTTGGCAAAAGAACCTTACATCGCCTACTTGGCTTTTAATTCCGCCTTTGATCGTTTATATTTAACTTACCCCGCTACTAAGGAAGGTAGCAAAGATGTGAAAATGTCACCTTATCTGGGAATAATCTCACGTCGTTTAGGCCTGCCTGTTCAATTAAAAACAGGATTGCCAGCGGATTTTGGGTTAAGTTTAGAGTATGTTAGTACGTACCGTAATTTAGTGACGGATTTAAATGCCTTAAAGCGGCAGGCAAAAGAGGCGAAAATGGCTATTTCACCACTGTGGTTAGAACTTGAAAAAAGACTACTGCAACACCCGCTTTATCATGAATTGGCACGGAAAACATTTGAAAGTCAAGTTCACAAAAATGTGCCTGATGCCTTAACGCCTGCTTTAGTTGATGCATTGTATGGTGAGACGATTCATGGTTCTGTCTCAAAAATAGAAAATTTTTACCAATGTCAGTATAAGTATTTTATGAATTATGGGCTAAAATTAAAAGAGCGGGATGTTTTTGCTTTAACGCCAGCTGCAACAGGTGATTTTTATCACGATGCCCTTGATCAATTGTTTAAAGTGCTGATTCGTGAACAGTTGAATTTAAGCCAGTTGACGACGGAAGAACTCAAAGAAGTGACCAATCAAGTATTGGCGGGGATTTTAGCAGAACCTAAATTTGCGATTTTAACAGCCAGCAACAGGATGAACTATATTCGTTACCAGCTAGGACAAACGATTCAACGAGTGGGATGGGCCTTGAGGAAACAAAGCCAACGGACAGGGTTATCAACGGTTCAAACAGAGGTACTGTTTGGTCAATTTGCTCAGGAAGTCAGCTTAGATAGTTTGAATGTGGATTTAGGTCAAAATAAACAGATGAGTATTCGAGGCAAGATTGACCGACTGGATCGAATTGATGTCAATGATCAATCGTACTTGGCTGTGGTTGATTATAAATCTAGCCGTCATACCTTTGATTATCGCGATGCTTATTTTGGACTGGCTATGCAGATGATAACATACTTGGATGTGGCCTTGAGCAATGCAGTTAAACTGATTGGCACAGAAAAAGCGAAACCAGCCGGTGCATTTTACTTACAGATTAAGAACCCTACTGTTGAAGGCAATCTGCCTGAGGATGTCGTAACGGAAGAGTTATTTAAAGAATACGGCTATAAAGGCATATTGTTAAATGAGGCGCCACTCTTAGAACGGTTGGATTTGACTTTAGATGAGCAACCAAAATCAAGTGTGTTTCCTTATACGATGAAAAAAAATGGTGATTTTTCATCCAGTCAATTTGTGACGGAAGATGAAGTTGAGTTATTGATTCAGCACAATCGTCATAACTTTAAAGAGGCAGGGGAAGAAATTTTTAACGGCTCAACAAAGTTGAACCCGGCTTATCGTGATAAATTGCGTGTGGCTTGCCAGTATTGTCCGTTTCGTAGTGTCTGTCAGTTTGATGTCATGTTAAAAGAAAATGACTATCATCGAATTGATAAGTTGAAAAAAGACGAGGTCTTAAAGAAAATCGCAGAGGAGGGCAATCGAGATGACGGAAATTAGAGCAGATTTGCCCTTAAAACCAAGTAACAGCCAGTTCACTGATGGTCAATGGCAAGCTATTTACGATCAAGGAGCCAATATTTTGGTGTCGGCTTCGGCTGGCTCAGGTAAAACAACGGTGTTGGTTCAACGGGTTATTGAAAAAATTAAAGCAGGAACAAATGTCGATGAACTGCTGATCGTGACTTATACTGAGGCGGCGGCAAAAGAGATGAAGCAGCGCATAAAGAAGGCTGTCGAGCAATCGATCTCAGAAGAATCAGATCCAGAGTTAAAGCGTCATTTTATGCAGCAGTTGACCTTGATACCAACGGCTAATGTCAGCACGCTTCATGCCTTTTGTCTGCAAGTGATTCGCAAGTATTATTATTTAATTCAAATTGATCCTGTCTTTCGCTTATTAACGGATGAGACTGAAATGATTTTGCTAAAAGAAGACGTCTGGGAAGAATTAAGGGAAGAACTTTATGAAAAAGATCAAGAAGATTTTTACCGATTAACGGCGAATTTTTCCAATGACCGCAGTGATGATGGCTTAACTCGTTTGATTTTTTCACTCTATGATTTTGCCCGCTCTAATCCTAATCCGAAAGCTTGGCTAGATTCATTAGGAAAAGCCTATGAAGTGACGGATAGTTTGGCTGAAGCGGGGATTTATCAAGATGTGTTGAAGCCTAATTTAATTAAAGAGTTGGACTTAATAATCAGTCAGAGTCAAGAGATGGTTGGCTTAGCCGAGGGGGATGAAAAATTCAGTAAAGTCAGGGATTTGATGGTAGTAGAAGCAATTTTTGGTCAGACCCTGTTAAGTCTGATTCATGAGGATGATTTAGAGGGTGTTTATCACTATCTGATTCAACTGAATTTTGCTCGCTATCCTTCTTTACGCAATTTAGAGGACGAAGAAAAAGCAGTCAATGAGTTGATTAAGGAATTACGGAACAGCAATAAGAAGATGCTGACCGATTGGCAAAAGGGGTTATTTAGTATTGAACCTGCTAAAATGTTGGAAGTTATGAAAGACTCTCAGTTAATGGTCAGTCAGATGGCTGACGTGGCCTTTCGTTTTGAACAAGCTTATTCTGAGCGCAAAACGGAGAAAAATCTGGTGGATTTTAATGATTTGGAACACTTTACCTTGCAAATTTTGGCGACGATTACGCCAGACGGTTGGCAAGGGTCGGAAGCATCGACGTATTATCGTGATAAGTTTGTGGAAGTCTTAGTCGATGAATACCAAGATATTAATCAACTGCAGGAAAATATATTGTTATGGTTGCGCCAGCCAGATGCTAAAAATGGCAATCTATTTATGGTTGGGGATGTTAAACAATCCATTTATTCTTTCCGTTTGGCTGATCCAACTTTGTTTATCGATAAGTACAATCGCTTTGGTGAGAGTCAGGATGGTCGGCGAATCATTTTGGCCGAAAATTTCCGTTCGCGGCGCAATGTTTTAGATTTCACGAATCTGATTTTTGAGCAGTTAATGAATGCGTCGGTTGGCCAACTGGAGTACGATGATGCCGCACAGCTCATCAATGGTTTCAAAGGATTCCCGGAAACGGATCACTACGACACTGAAATTTTGATTTTTGAGAACGCCAATGAATCGGAGGAAGAGCTCGAGGATGTGGATGATCGGTTTCAAATTGATGATAAAACGGAAGGTGAGCTCCGTTTAGTCGGCAATAAAATCAAAGAATTAATAGCCGAGAAGTTTCCAATTTACGACAAAAAGACGAAAGAAACTCGTCCATTACGCTATCAAGATATTGTTTTGCTGACGCCGACTAAGAAAAATAATTTAGTGTTGTTGGATATCTTTAAGGAATTAGAGATACCTTTACATGTTAACGACACTCAGAATTATTTTCAAGCCACGGAGATTCGGATTATGATTGCCTTATTAAATGTGATTGACAATCCTTATCAAGATATTCCATTAGCCGCGGTTTTACGGTCGCCAATGGTTGGCTTAAAGGAAAATCAATTAGCGGAAATTAGAGCGAGCTTAGGAACAGGTAGTTTTTTTGATGCCTTGACCCATTTTTTGACAACTAATAGGAGTGAGCTCGGGGTTAAACTCCAAGTTTTTATGGATCAATTGTTAAACTGGCGTGAAATGGCCCGCCGTCAACCTTTAGTGGAACTGATTTGGCAAATCTATCAAGACACAGGGTTCCTTGATTACGTTGGGGGCATGCCTGCTGGGGCACAACGGCAAGCGAATCTCCATGCTCTTTATGAGCGTGCCACTAGTTATGAGGAGATGAGCTTTAAAGGATTGTTTCAATTTGTCCGTTTTATTGAGAAGATGCAAGGGAAAGACAAGGATTTGGCTGAACCCACTGCTATTAGCGATGATGAAGATGCGGTTCGTGTCATGACGATTCACGCCTCCAAAGGGTTGGAATTTCCAGTGGTATTTGTCTTGGATTTAACCCGTCGTTTTAATTTAATGGATTTGAATAATGCTTATATTTTTGACGATAAGCTAGGTGCGGGGATTAAATATACGGATCAGGATAGTCGCCTCTTTTATCGCACCTTACCTTTTTTAGCGATTCGTGAAGAGAAGCGTAAAAAACTATTGTCAGAGGAAATGCGCAAGCTCTATGTGGCATTAACTCGGGCAGAGGAAAAACTCTTTTTAGTTGGTTCCTACAAAGATCAGGAGACTGCTTGGAAGAAATGGAGCCGCAGTGCCATGGAACCTCATGTGGTTTTGGGAGATGAGTTACGCTTAAAAAGTTTATCCTTGATGGATTGGATTGGATTAACTCTGATGCGTCATCAGGATGCTCAGACCTTTCAATCGGAGTACGAGATTGCTAAAGTTGGCGGTGTGTATCAGCATCCGGCTCATTTTAAGATCAGTTTTAATGGCTTAGAAGATGTTAAGCCAGAGTTGGTTTCTCAGATTGAACTAATCAGTGAATCTAGTGGTACTTTTGTGGCAGAAAACCCAAGTCTGTTAAATGAGGCTTTAGCTCGTTTAAACTACACGTATCCCTTTAAGGATTCGACTCAAACGACAAGTTATCAGTCGGTTTCAGAAATTAAGCGTGTGTTTGAAGATCCGGATAATGCGGATTTGTTAACCCTGGATTTAACACAGGAACGGGCACGAACAGTCAATCGACATGCAGATGATCAATTGGCTAAACCTAAATTTATGGAAGAGGTTGGCGAGGTTCAGGGAACCGAAATTGGAACAGCCACTCATTTGATCATGCAGTTAATGCCTTTGAATGAAAAACCGACAGAAGCGAGCCTCAATCACTTAATTATCGAATTAGTGGGAAATCATTCCCTTGATAAGCGGGTGGCTGAAAAAATTGACCGACAGGCTATTTTAGATTTTTATCAAAGTGATTTTGGTCAATTATTGTTAGCCAATGGTCAAGGGGTGACGCGTGAACAGCCCTTCTCAATGTTGATGAAAGCAGAAGCTATCTTTAAGGACTACCCGGTAGCAGCCAATGATAAAATTCTTATTCACGGAATTATTGATGGTTACTACGAAGACCAGGACCAGTTAATTTTGTATGATTTTAAAACGGATTATATCGGAGAGGCCGATCAGGTGAGGTTAGAAACGGTTAAACACAAGTACCGTGGGCAGCTACAATTGTATAAACAAGCCTTGGCACAGGTTAAGGGCCGTCCGGTAACCTCGGTAAAATTAGTTTTATTATCAGCTGGGCATATTTTAGAGATGTCCGAGAATGATTAAATAGGCTGTAGACAATCAATAGCAAAAGGTCTGGCGAAGCTATTCTCGTCAGACTTTTTGTTATTTTTCTACGTCGATGCCCAAAACAGTTAGATGGCCATTTCCAACTAATTTTATCACTAAACGTGACATGTGATTTGGTGGGAAATCAGAATCACTTTTGACCCACCAGTGGACGGTACCAATAAAAATCGAAGTCATATATTCGATAATAAAATCGATTGGTACCTCAATATCATTTTCAGTAATTCTTAATGAGCTGAAAACATCTTGGTATTGTTCGGTTAATAGCTGAGATAATTTTTCTCTAAATAATAGGGCAGAGGTACCTTCTGTTAAGGTCAGAAAAAACGTTTTATTTTCTCTGATTTTAACAAAGACAGAGGTTAACATAAATTCAACTTTTTTTAACTTCAAAAAATTGCCTTCGACTAGCTGCTCGGTATTCAAAATAGAGGCGAAAATATCGATGGCAAATTCTAGTACGTGTTCATAAAGGTCTAATTTGTCTTTAAAGTGAGCGTAGAAGGTGGCTCGGTTGATCATTGCTTGGTCGGCAATATCTTGGATAGTGATGGCTTCATAGCCTTTTTCGTCGATTAATGTGATAAAACCCTCGACGATCATTTTTTTTGTTCGGAGAACTCGTAAATCCGTCTTTTTTTTCATGAATAACCCTACTTTCTTAGCGATGTTAACGACTTTTTTCTAAATTAATATTAAGAAAAGCAACAATTCGACCGACTTTGTTGTTTATGTCACAAAATCAATGAAATTGATTGTTGAATTAATTTGTAGTTGTTATAAAATGATTATAACAGACGAGTTGTTTCATATTCAACAGGTTGTTGCTTATTTAGTGAAAAAGAGAGCAAGAGAATCTAATTGAAACACTATGGAGGTAGGAAAATGTATTACAGAGCAGGAATTGATGTGGGCTCAACAACGGTGAAGTTGGTTGTCCTAAATGGACTCAATCAAACGGTTTTTTCGAAATACGAGCGCCATTATTCAGATGTGACTAAAGCGAGTCAAAAGGTCTTGGAGGAAGCTCAAGAAATTCTGGGGCAGGATGCTCAGGTAGCTATGACAATTACTGGATCAGGTGGTATCGGCTTGGCAGAAGTTTTGGCTATTCCTTTTGTTCAAGAAGTGATTGCTTGCACGAAAACAGTAGAAGAACTGATTCCTGAAACAGATGTCGCCATTGAACTTGGTGGAGAAGATGCCAAAATTACCTTTTTTGAAGGGGCGATGGAGCAACGAATGAATGGTAGTTGCGCAGGTGGAACTGGTGCGTTTATCGACCAAATGGCCAGTCTTTTAAAAACAGATGCCAACGGTGTGAACGAATTAGCAAAAAATTATGAGAATATATACCCCATAGCATCTCGTTGTGGTGTTTTTGCCAAGACAGATGTCCAACCTTTGATAAATGAAGGGGCAGCAAAAGAAGATATTTCTGCCAGTATTTTTCAAGCAGTTGTGAATCAGACAATTGCTGGATTGGCTTCAGGCCGTAAAATAAAAGGCAAAATAGCTTTTTTGGGTGGTCCGTTGTATTTTATGAGCGAACTGCGTCAACGATTCATTGAAACCTTAAATATACAGCCGGAAGATGTGATTTTTCCAGAAAATCCTCAATTATTTGTGGCGATTGGAGCGGCGATTTATGCGGATGAAAATGACGATACCACAACTTTTGCTCGTTTACTGGACAAGCTATCACACGATACTAAAGAGCAATTACAACCAAGTCAATCGTTGGAGCCACTTTTTAGAACAGAGGAAGATTTAACGGCATTTCGTCAACGTCATAACGTAGCAACGGTTGAAACTAAATCTTTGGCTGAGCATCATGGGGTAACTTTTCTAGGGATTGATGCTGGATCTACCACTACTAAAGTTATTTTAATTAATGAAGAAGGGGAGATTTTATTTCAATTTTACGGCAATAATGAGGGGCAGCCGTTGGAAACGACTATGAAGGTCATCCAAGACTTGTATGCTCAAATGCCGGTTGATACTTACATTGGAAAGGCGGCGGTAACGGGTTATGGCGAGCATTTAATTAAAAATGCGTTAAAAGTGGACATTGGTGAAGTTGAAACGATGGCTCACTACAAGGCTGCAAATAAATTCCAACCAGGAGTGGACTTTATTTTAGACATCGGTGGCCAAGATATGAAGGCCATGAAGATCAAGGACGGTGTATTGTCTTCCATTCAATTGAATGAGGCTTGTTCTTCAGGCTGTGGTTCCTTTATCGAAACCTTTGCCAAATCCCTGCGTTATACAGTGGAGGACTTTGCTGAAGCAGCTTTAAGTTCTCAGGGGCCGGTAGATTTAGGGTCTCGTTGTACCGTCTTTATGAATTCCAAGGTTAAACAAGTCCAAAAAGAAGGGGCTACTGTAGGAGATATATCTGCTGGTTTGTCTTATTCCGTTATTAAAAATGCGATTTACAAGGTTATTAAGATTCGCCGTCCAGAAGAGTTGGGCAAAAAAATCGTGTGTCAGGGTGGCACCTTTTATAATGAAGCTGTTTTACGGGCTTTTGAGCTAGTTAGTGGACGAGAAGTGGTTCGACCTGCTATTTCTGGTTTAATGGGAGCTTATGGGGCTGCATTGATTGCTCTGGAGCATTTTGAGCTGACAGATGAAACCACGATGTTGAGCGCTAGTGAGATGGCTGAATTTACTGCTGAGAATGAATTTGCCAATTGTGGTTTGTGTGAAAATAACTGCATGTTGACGGTCACTATCTTTTCAGATGGCCGGAAATTTATTACAGGAAACCGTTGTGAGCGTGGGGCCCAGATAAAAATCAAACGGGAAGATCGCCGTGTTAATTTAGTCGAGTATAAATACCGCCGTCTCTTTAAGTATCGTTCTTTGAAAGCTAAAGATGCACCACATGGGGTGATTGGGTTACCACGTGTCTTGAACATGTATGAAAACTATCCCTTGTGGCATACGGTCTTTACGGATCTTGGTTTTCGTGTTGAATTATCGCCTCGTTCCAATAAAGAACTGTACGAACAGGGAATGGAGACAATTCCCAGTGATACGGCCTGTTACCCTGCTAAGTTGACGCACGGTCATATTCAAGCGTTGATTAATAGTGGTGTGCCCTTAATCTTTTATCCGGGGGTCGTTTTTGAACGACAGGAATCTGCAGAAGCTGATAACCACTTTAATTGTCCGATTGTGCAAAGTTATCCCGATGTGATTCGCAATAATGTGGATGATATTCGTGATGGCTTAGTGGATTACCGTAATCCTTATATGAATTTGGCTCATGAAGCTTCAGTGGTGAAGGTCATGACTGAGGCCTTTGCCGATTTAGGCATTACTGAAGCGCAGATGTCGGCGGCGATTCACCATGGCTTTGAGGAGTTGGATGCTTACAAGCATGACATCCAAGTTAAGGGGGAAGAAGTATTGGCAACCTTAACTCAAAAAGGGGAAAAGGGTATTGTGTTGTCAGGTCGTCCCTATCATGTGGATCCGGAAATCAATCATGGGATTGCCGATGTCATTACTCAAGAAGGCTTTCATGTTCTAACTGAAGACAGTGTGTCTCATTTAGAAGACGTTGGCGGCTTGCGGGTAGTCAATCAGTGGGTCTATCACTCCCGCCTTTATGCAGCAGCTCGAGTTGTTGCTAAGTCGACTAATTTGGAACTGGTTCAATTAAATTCTTTTGGTTGTGGACTTGATGCAGTGACAACTGATCAAGTAGAAGAGATTATGGAACAGTATGGGAAGATTTACACGGTTTTAAAAATAGATGAGGGATCCAATTTAGGCGCTATTCGCATTCGATTGCGTTCTTTAAAAGCGTCTGTCAACGAGCGGGCCCACTTAAATGTGGTACCTGTAAAACAGTTTGATGAACCTGAAAAGATTGTCTTTACAAAAGAGATGAAAGACACTCATACGTTATTGTTACCGATGTTAAGCCCGATTCATCAAAGTGGTCTCGTTGATGTGGCATTACAGGAATCTGGTTATAAAGTAGTTTGCTTGCCTTCAGAAGACACGGGGGCCATAGATGTTGGGCTAAAATTTGTTAACAATGATTCCTGTTATCCTGCGATAATTTCCATTGGGCAGCTGATTGAAGCTCTTCAAAGTGGCGATTATGATGTCGACAATACTAGTGTGATGATGACTCAAACAGGTGGCGGATGCCGTGCCACCAACTATATTCCGTTATTGCGTAAAGCTCTAAATGACGCTGGCTTTTCTCAAGTTCCTGTGGTGTCAGTTTCCATGGGGAATCAGGGCGTAGAATCCAATCCTGGCTTTAAATTAAGCTTACCCTTGTTAAAACGATTAGCCGTGGCCTTCCTTTACGGCGATTTATTTGAACGAGTGGTATACCGAACTCGTCCCTATGAAGTCGAGCTAGGAATGGTTGATAGACTTCATGATCAATGGCTTGAAAAAATTAAGCCTAGTGTTGTCAGTGGTTCATTCCGCCAGTTTAATAAAAACATGAAGGCTATTGTAAAGGACTTTGATACGATTCCGCAGACGGGGCAAAAGAAGCCGAAGGTTGGAGTGGTAGGCGAGATTTTGGTTAAGTACTCACCGATTGCCAATAATGATATTGTTCGCTTGCTGGAAGCAGAAGGCGCCGAAGTGATTGTACCTGATATTTCAGGCTTTATGAACTATTCTTTGTACAATCAAATTTGGAAACATGAGAATCTTGGAACAACTAAGAAAAGCAAATGGGTGGCTGAATTCGGAATTAAATTTATTGAAATGTGTCAAAAACCGATGGACAAGGCGTTGAGAGAGTCTGACAGGTTTACAGGTATTGCTTCAATTTATGAATTAGCCGAGGATGCTGGGAAAATTCTTTCAATCGGGAATCATACGGGAGAAGGTTGGTTCTTAACAGGCGAGATGATCGAACTTTTAAAAGAAGGGGTTCATAATATTGTTTGTCTACAGCCCTTTGGTTGTTTACCTAATCACGTAGTGGGCAAGGGAGTGACGAAAGAGCTTCGTCGCCAATACCCTAAGGCAAATATCGCGCCGATTGATTACGACCCAGGCGTTTCAATTGTCAATCAACTAAATCGCATACGCTTAATGATGGCAACAGCAAAAAAAGTCTTTAATCAAGAGCAGGCTGATCAGGAGCAAGCTGCCTTAAAGGCTGAGCAAGATAAAATAAGATTAACAGTAGCAACAGATCGAGATTAATTTCTTGATCTGTTTTTTTAGTTATTTTGCTAAATTACAGCGAATACTATTGTAAGTTTGGTATATACCAGTTATAATAAGAGAGAAAGAATCAGCCGTTGTTAAGGTTTTGATTGTCTTGCTAAGTGATAGACCAATCAACTCGCTGCTGAAAGAAAGGGAGAGTAGCATGCCAAAAAAAAATTTACCAGTTTATATTCAGATACATGACCAAATTCGGGAAGAGATTGAAAAAGGAAAGTGGGCAGTGGGAGATCGTTTGCCATCTGAGCGTGAGTTGTCCATCCAGTTTGGCGTGAGTCGAATGACTTTGCGGCAGGCTGTCCAAACTTTGGCAGATGAGGGAATCTTGGAACGTAAAATTGGTTCGGGAACTTATGTGGCGCGTAAAAAGGTTCAAGAAACGATGACAGGAACCACAAGTTTTTCAGAAATTATGATCTCTCAAGGGAAAAAACCAGCCAGTAAAACGACGTCCTATTTTGTTACAAAACCAAGTTCAAGTGAGATGGAAAAATTACAATTGACCGAAAATGATCAAATCCTGCGAATGGAACGGATTCGTTATGCCGATGATTTACCTATTTGTTTTGAGGTGACGAGTATTCCTTATGAATTTGTTAAAGATTACAATAAAAAAGAAATCACGCAGTCCTTGTATCAAACCTTGGCAGAACACAGTGAACAAAAAATTGGCAAAGCGGTGCAGCGGGTGACGGCGATGGTGGCTTCCGAGAGAATTGCAGAGCATTTGGACATTAAAAAAGGTGATGCGATTCTAAGACTACGTCAAATCACTTATTTTAAAAACGAACAACCTTTTGAGTACGTCCGTTCTCAGTATGTAGGCAATCGCTTTGAATTTTTACTTGAAAAATAAAAGAACCTAAAAGGAGAGTGTTTCTCTTCTTTTTATTTCAGTGATTTTGTGAAAGGTGTAACAATTCAACTAGGAGGAATTAGATGGTAAAAATTTTTGGTAGCCCCAGTCGTTATGTTCAGGGGCCAGGTGTTTTAAAATCTGAAAGTCGTTATCTTGAATTAGGCCGCCATGGCATATTAGTAACCGATCAAAGAGTCTGGGAAATATGTGGTGGCCAATTAGCTGACCAATTAAAGGAAAATGGTGTGGAGATTACACCCTTCTTTATTCAGAGTCAATCGTCGGAAGAAGAAATCATGGACTTGGTTAAGCAAAACCAAGATGGTGACGTTGATTTTGTGTTGGCGTTAGGAGGTGGGAAAGCCATTGATTTGGGGAAATCTGTCAGCTATCGGTTAGACTTGCCAGTGGCTGTTGTACCGACAGCAGCTAGCACTGACGCTCCAACTTCTGCGATTTCGGTAATTTACAGTTCTGATGGCTTATTTGAGAGGTATCATTACCATCATAAAAATCCGGATATTGTCTTAGTGGATACAGAGATTATTATTCAAGCACCCCCTTTTTTATTGAGTTCAGGAATAGCCGATGGATTGGCTACTTATGTGGAGGTGAGAGCGGTTGTGGCGGAAGGCAAACTTAACTTGCTGGGAGGAGAGCCCACTCTGACGGCGATTGCGATTGCTGAGAAATGTCAGGAGATTCTCTTTCAGCATGGCAAGGAAGCCGTGGTTGATAATCAGGAGAAGAGACTGACGCCGGCTTTTGAAGCGGTTGTAGAAGCGAATATTTTGCTTAGCGGTCTAGGGTTTGAAAGTGGCGGTTTAGCAGCGGCTCATGCTATTCAAAATGGGATGTCTGTTTTATCTGGCAAGGTCCAAACCTTGAGTCATGGGCAGAAAGTTGCTTTCGGAACTTTGACACAATTAGTCCTTGAAGGGAGACTTGAAGAGGTGCCTAGGTTTGTCGGATTTTATAAAGAGCTTGGATTGCCGACTAACTTAAGGGATTTGTTTATCAATGGGGCTGGTTCATTGATGGCAATTGCTAATCAAGCCACAGTTAACGGAGAAACAAGTCACTATAATGTAGAAGTGACACCTCAAAAAATAATTGACGCTATGCTGAAGGCTGACCAATTAGGTCAACCTTAAATAGGAGGGTGGGATTATAAGTTCCACCCTCTCATTCAGTTTCATGCATACTGTGCAATAGACAGGCTCTAAAAATCCGCTCCCTCCGCTGGCCTAACTACTAAAGAGGGACCTAAGAAGCAAGGTGACTTAATTTCCTAGATTGCTCCAGGTCTTGGTTAGTGGACTTTGGTGAGGTAGTCCGTTTCGAAATAGTTTTTTTCGCCAAGTGTGATGGTTCCTTGACCATTAAGGATATTAGTGACCTCTTGTTGAAAGGTTTCGACTTGATCGTCATCCACCATGCAAATCACGTTGACCACATCGGTGAACAGTGTTTCTTTAATCCCATACGAAGACTGTTCCATAAAGTTTTCGAGTTTACCATGATTACTGTAATCGATTTTAACGATAACTTCTTGTTGCAAGCGGCCTTCAGAGATGCCGATGACATCAAGAGCTTCTGAGACAACGCCACCATATGCCCGAATTAAGCCTCCCTTACCAAGCTCAGTTCCGCCAAAATAGCGAGTGACTACGGCTAGGGTGTTAATTAGGTTTCTTTTTTTTAGAACTTCTAGCATTGGAAGTCCTGCGGTGCCTGCTGGTTCACCATCGTCATTGCTGCGTTGAATTTCGTGACGATCACCGATGACAAAAGCGCTGCAATTGTGACTGGCTTTCCAATGTTCTTTCTTAATGTTTTGAATGAACTGTTTGGCGAGATCCTCAGTTTCCACTCTGGCGAGGGTACAAATAAAGCGTGATTTTTTTATTTCAATCTCGTGTTGACCCGTTTCTTTAACGGTTAAATAACGTGATAACATAATGCACCTCATTTCTCTTTTAGTATAGTATAAGTCAAAGGGCAGGCGCAAGTTTACTTTATCGCGAAAAATAGGGCAATCTACTGGACAAAGCTGGAAGCATTTGCAAGAATGGCATTATATGAGATAATATCAGTATAGACAGAGGACAAGTCATTAGCTCTGAACTATAAATGAGTTAAACTGCGAAGAAGAGGTGAAAGGAATGACGAATCACTACCAGTCAAGACGAGAACGTAAATACGATGCTGTCACCCGCTATATGTTGAGTAATGGCGGTTCTCAAGTGACGTTAACCTTTACTCAATTCGATGAGCTACTATTTCCATATAGTGGTTTACCAAGATCAGCAAGAACGACGGAAGATTGGTGGGCCAATGATTATAAGTATCCCGAAAAGGGAGCGTATGGCTGGCTAAATGCGAGTTATGAAGTTGTGCGGGTTAATTTAGAAAAAGAGTATGTAGTCTTTAATAAATTGATGAAGTCGACATTTTTATTGGAAAAAGAGTGAAGTTATTAGCTAAAATAACCGATACTAAAATAATAAGGTGATTGATTGGAATATAATAATGAATTTATTCACAAAAAAATCAACTAAAATAAAAAAATCTATTGCTTTTATTGAAAAGGTGATAGTAAAATAGGCAAAGTATGAATGAGGCAAGTGAGGCAAACTCTTTGCCTAGTGAGATGTCAGAAGCGGATAGGTATGAGAGGTTGATTTTCAATTAATTGAAAGTGGAGTTTGACATTTTTTCACAAAATCAGGCGTATAAATACTTGACGATAGAAGGAGAGATGCAGATGGACGTAGTTGAGGGACTTTTTGATGGGGATGCAATTGTTTTGAAAGACGAGTCGTCAGTTCCATTAAAAGACATTCGACGTGCGCGAATCGAGTTACACCCCTATTTATTATTTCCAGTTAAACTGGAACAAGCAGATGGTAGTTATGAGGAAGAAGAGACTGCCATCCTTTATCCTCACACGGTTGATCGTGAGCTGGATAAAGGAGCCTTGGTCTATGGCGAAAAAAGACCGACTAGAATATTGCACTACGTTCCTTACGAAGATAATAGGATTATCCGGAAGCCGGATTTAAGACATCCTCATACAGTCAAAATGTTAGGATATCGTGAGCTGATTATTGAGCGACAGGATGGAACGGAAGTTCGTGTTGATTTTGATGGCAATTGTTACCATATTCCTCAAGGGGTGACAACCTTGCTTAACGGCCAAGAAGAAGTTGCGCTAGAAGAATTTTTTGATCGACCGTCAGAATTGGCCAATATTATCAAAAAAGCGGGAATTGAAGTTTATTCGAAATAGTGAGCATGATGGTGTGGCTGACGTCTTGTCGGCTACGCTTTTTGTTTGCTTCCGGACAGCTTATTTGAAAGGAGAGGTTATTAGGTGAACTATTTTGATGCTCAACGCATAGGTAATCGTTATTTAGATGGGCTACTCATGCGGGAAAATCAAGAAGAATGGGTGTGGTACCATTGTTATAACTACTTTAGCACAAGCCGTTACCGAAACTTAAGGGCAACTGATTATAATATGTTGTCTTTACACCTAAGTGTTTATTTAGCTCAAGCGAATATGTATCATGGCTCCTCTTTTATTTTGCAACATGGCTATAAGGTACACCGGGAAGCAATTCAGTTAATTTGTTCACCAGACTATCATGAGTTAAGTGGGATTTCTTGTCAGGATTTATCTTTAGAAGCGAATCGGGATCGTTTATTTGAATTGACAGATAATATTACCGAAATCTATCATAGAATCAGACAGGCTACTTATGCAAGTTTACAAAAAAAAGAGCCAGAAAGTCCGGTCTCACAGCAACTAATTACAAAAGTTTTACTTGGCACTTTAGGCTGCATCCCCTCATTTGATAGTCGAGCTCAAGGCGTTTTTAGAGAGTTTGATTTAGGCCCTCAAACTTATTCACCTGAGTCCGTGACGAGTTTAATTAACTTTTATCAAAGAGAAGAAGCAGACTTTACTCAATTGGCCCAGATTATCCATAGTCGGCAAGTGGAAGTTCCGCAGATGAAATTAATTGATATTATTTTACAAAATGCTGCACGAGAAAAGAACGTCTGATTAATTGACCAGACGTTCTTTTTGCTATAAATGACGGTTTAACCAATTTAAAATATCCATCATGACCATTTGCTTCTCATTCTCATTAAGAATTTCATGTCGCAAGTCACGATAAAGGTGGAGAGTGACATCTTTAAAATCTGCCTCTGCCAGTTCATTGGCAACTTCTCTAGGACCTTTACCAAAGTCACCAACTGGATCTTGCTCACCACTGGTAATATATATCGGTAGTTCTCGTTGAATGGGCTCAAACCAGTTGATCTCAGTGGCTTTACTCATTAAGGTGAAGAGCGTATGAAACCCATTGTTAGTAAAAACAAATCCCATTTTAGGGTGAGCGATATAAGTCCTTACGTTGTCTGGATTTTTAGAGAGCCAATCAAAACTGGATTTTTTTTCAGGGAAGTGCTTAGCAAAGCCTCCAAAGGCCAGTTTATCAAAAAAGTGATTGATACTTTTCGGCTGTTGTTGATTTAATGCTTTTGCTAGTGGTAAAGCGAATTTTAGTTCTGAACGTCGCCCTCCGGTTCCCATAATAATGGCACCTGCCAAATGTGTGGAATAGCGGGTTAAATAATTTCGTAATACGAAGGATCCCATGCTGTGGCCCATTATAAAGAGGGGCAAGTCAGGATGCTGAACTTGAATTAGTTCAGTTACTTGATAGGTGTCTTCAATTAACAGGTTAGCACTTTGCGAGTCTGAAAAATAGCCGTATAGGGGTTCAGTTTTTGAGACGGACTGGCCGTGACCTAAGTGATCATGTCCGATGACCAGAAAATCCTGCGCCACCAAATAATTAGCAAATTCGTCATATCGCTCAATAAATTCAGCCATCCCATGGACCAATTGTAAAATGGCTTTCGGTTTCTCAGGGGTCCATTGGACAAGGTGGAGCGTCGTTAAAGCATCTTTTGAAGGAAGTTCTATATGGGTTTTCATTGATTTCGTCCTTTCGAGTCGTTAAATAGTCGTGTAGTCACTCATCTGATTTGTGGCATAGGTCATTTATTTGACCCAATAATTAGGGTTTCTGTGTATGGATTACTCACAGTATAGTCCATTTTAGAAAACTTTCCCAATAAAATAAATGACTTTTCTTATTTTTTGCGAAATATATAGTAAGAGCTTTTGGAAGGGAGAGGTGGATGATGAGAGGATTAAGCTATTTTTCTGGCCGACGTTTGTTACTTAGTGAGGTTCCCAAAGAACTGAGAGGGGTATTGGAAAATGCCAGAATTAAACAATATCCAGCCATGGAAATAGTCGGCCAAACTGTGGAATGTTTGCGCTGTCATAGGGTTCATCAGAGAGAGACGGTTAAAATTGTCAATGAGTTTGAGACTTTTTATTATTGTCCTAGCTGTATTCAACTTGGGAGAGTGCAAAGTAATTTATTCTTATACAGCAGTCAGTGGCGGCCAAAGAGGGGCCAAGCAAAGGTTGTATTAGATTGGCAAGGCCAATTAACAGAGAGTCAAAGAGAGGTATCTGAAAAAGTGAGGGCCGTAGTAGAAATGAAGGGGGCTCTTTTGGTACATGCTGTAACGGGGGCAGGTAAAACAGAGATGTTGTTTGAGGGGCTTCATTCTGCTTTAAATCGAGGGTGGCGGGTTGCGTTGGTGACCCCTCGAGTGGATGTTTGTTTGGAGTTATTTCCGCGACTTCAAGCTGTTTTCCCAGGGCTGGAAATTGGATTATTGTATGGGAAACAAAAGCAGAGATATCGTTATTCGCCCTTAGTAATTTGTACGACGCATCAATTGTTACGATTTTATCAGGCTTTTGATGTGTTAATTGTCGATGAAGTCGACGCATTTCCTTATGTGGATAATCAGATGTTGCAAGTGGCGGCAGTCAATGCGAAAAAGAAAAATGGCGCCCATATTATGCTGAGTGCCACCTCGACTGTTAAGTTGGAGAAAGAGGTTGCGTCAGGGCGCTTGGAAAAAATTATCTTGCCTGCCCGCTTTCACGGGTACCCATTACCGGTGCCTGAGGGGCGCTGGCTGGCTAACTGGCATCAGTTGGGAAAGGGCAGACTGCCATCCTCGTTTAAAGGGCTGTTGGTAGGGCAGATTGAACAGCAGCGCCAAACATTGATCTTTTGCCCAACTGTTGATTGGCTAAAGGAGATGAGTCAGCTGTTAGTCAAGGAGTTTCCCCAGTCTGCGATTGGTTCTGCCCATGCAAAAGACGATCAACGTTATGAAAAGATTGAATCTATCAGAGCTCAGACGTATGACTTTTTTTTGACGACAACCATTTTAGAAAGAGGGGTTACTTTCCCCAATATTGATGTTATCGTCATGGGCAGTAATCATCGAGTATACAGTCAGTCTGCTTTAATTCAAATGGCGGGCCGAGTGGGACGGAGTAATCGGGATCCCATAGGCAGTGTCTGGTTTATTCATGACGGTTGGAGCAGGGCCATGAAAGGGGCTGTTCGAGAGATTCGCCAATTAAATCGTTCGGCCAGAGAAAAGGGGCTGATTAGAGAATGAGATGCGTGTACTGTCAACAACATTTCACTGAGAATTTATCCTTAAGAGACATTTTTTTATTAGAAAAACTATTGCCTAAAGAACTTTGCAGAAGTTGTCGACGTCTTTTTACTTTAAATGACCATTCAGATAAGTGTTTGGGCTGCGATAAAGTATCAGCCATCGATTATTGCCAGGATTGCCAGGCGTGGCAGCGGGCTATTCCTGGTGTTGAGTTGAATCATGAAAGCTTGTTTTGTTATGATGAAGCTCTTCACGATTGGTTTCAACAGTATAAATTTAAAGGGGATATTCGCCTGTCTCACTCTTTTAGTCAAGAGTTAAACGCTTATTTTCGGAAGTATGCTCAATGGCTTATTGTTCCGATTCCCGTTTCTGCCAGTCGTTTAAAAAGCAGAGGCTTTAACCAAGTGGAGGAGCTGTTAAAGGCGGCCATGGTTCCGTATGTCTCTTTGTTGAAAAAGCAAACGCAAGCTGAAGTGCCTCAGTCCAATAAAACAAGACATGATCGGTTAAAGACGCCTCAGAGTTTTTATCTAGCTGAAAAAAAGAGCCTGATAACAAAACGACAAGTGTTAGTCGTGGATGATGTTTACACGACAGGTCGTACTATTTTACATGCAAAAGAATGTCTGGCTCAAGGTCAACCGCTTGGGCTTAAAACATTCTCTTTAGCTCGCTGAAATAAAAAAATTAAGAATTTGTTATTAAACTAAAAACCGATGTAAAGCCATTACATAAGAGGAAAAAAAATAGTTGTTATCTATTTTCCAAAAAAAGAGAACAATAATTGTATTTTAATCGGAACTTAGTTATAATAAAGGTAAGAAGAAACAGACGGGAAGAGTGGTCCTTTCCAGTTTCTTTCAATGGTAGACGAAAGGGGTAATTGCTATGCTAAGATTTAACATCAGAGGAGAAAACATTGAGGTAACGGATGCTATTAGAGCTTATGTGGAAAAAAGAGTGTCTAAGTTAGAACGCTACTTTGATAAAGAACGTTCTCCTGAAGCAACAGCTCATGTAAATTTGAAAGTTTATTCAGATAAAAACGCCAAAGTGGAAGTTACAATTCCACTACCATATATCGTGTTAAGAGCAGAAGAAACGTCTCATGATTTATATGCTAGTATTGACTTAGTTGTTGATAAACTAGAGCGACAAATCCGTAAATTTAAGACAAGAATCAACCGCAAACAACGTGAGGTAGCTGTAGATACCCAAACAGCGGCAGTTTTCTTAAATGGTCAAGCAGAAGCTGATACTGAAGCTAAAGAGCATGAACTTGAAATTGTTAGAACCAAACGCCTATCATTAAAACCAATGGACAGTGAAGAAGCTGTATTACAAATGAACATGTTAGGACATAATTTCTTTATCTTTGAAGATGCCGAAACCAATGGCACTAGCATCGTTTACAGTCGTAAAGACGGAAAATACGGTTTAATTGAAACCAACTAAGGTTAATTAAATAATTAAAAAAAAGGTAAAAATTCATTTTGAATTTTTACCTTTTTTTCAGGCTTGTTATTAGTTCTGGGGTTGGTAATTTAGACTGGTCAGTGTCAGATAAAAAGTCCCTGACCCAATCACTGACCTCCTGGTTATCGCTAATCAGTCCAACATGGCTAGCGCCTCGCCCGTAACTTAAGCGTTCTTGGTAAGAATCAACGTATTCTGGAAAAATTAAACGGGAACCTAAAGCGCTACTAATAGGCACAACTGTATCGGAGTATGATAAATCCCCGACATCTCCAGCAATTGCTAGGACATTTAATGTGGAAGGCAGCTGTTCCTTTTTTTTCAAAAATTTATCGAAGTAGGGGTCTTGATTGGTTAAATCCTTAAAATCTAAGGGATTGCCAGCGTTTAAGGGTTTTAAGTCGTTAAAGGGGGCACCGATCATCACCAGCTTATTTAAAGCTGGCAGGTCCCTGTATTCAGAAAAACTTTCTGCGAAATAACCAGCTGCTAAGCCGCCATTTGAAAAACCGACTAGGTCGGCTGTTTCAAACTGGTAGTGTGTCGTTAAATCTTGCAAGAGAGCCGCTAATCCTTGGCTCCACTCTTCGATTGGAGCCTCCCCCTCCTCAAATCCGACAAATATTAGTGGCAATAAGGCCTGATCGCTAAGTTTATTGAGATAGGTCAGATGCTGATTGCCGTCAATGGTAACCATCAGTGAATCTGTTCCTTGGGAGGCCGCTATCTTTTGTGCAAAGGCTGTCAGGTCGTTTTCTGATCCACCGCTACCGTGAAGAAAAATGATCGGTGTGTGCTCACTTAGATTTAGTTTCGGTTGTTCGACTGTAGCAGTAGCCTTTGAATGTGTGGTTGGGCTGCAGCCTGTAAAAAAAAGAACCAGGAAAACAGTCACTTTTAGAAAACTCTTATTCATAATAAAAAGATAATCCTTTCAAGAAAACATGATACCTTATTATAACTCACGGATATAAAAATAAACATGGGGGAATGTTACTGAAGAAAGGTCATGTTTTTAGGTGTCTAAGCATACTGATAGCTAATTTAATTATTATTGTAATAAAATATGATTAAGTAAGGGCTTTGCTTGTTGGGAAAATAAGGAAAGAGCGACTTGAATGAATCAGTTTTTTAGGGGGAAGTCCTGATTTAAGCCTTTTTCAGACTTGAAACTGATTGGTCTTTAATCTAGGCGTAAGGGGAAAGAGTGGTACCAATTGAGGTGGGAAATCAGTGGTTTTTGAAGAAACCTTTGAAAAAGATTGATTAATTCTTTCTAAAAGCAGGATATCGCTAAAAATTGTTTCATTTTCAACATAAAAATGCTAGAATAAAAAAGATGGGGTAATATCTCAATTTTTATTATGAAATGTAGATAAAATGTAATCAGTTTTATTCTATTAGGGAAAGGAAAGACAAGACAAGATGGCTAATTTTCTTAAAAAAATTATCGAAAGCGACAAGAAAGAATTGCGTCGCTTAGAAAAAATAGCAGACCAAGTTGACAGCTATGCTAAACAAATGGAAGCCTTAAGCGATGAACAGATTAAAGCAAAGACTGAGGAGTTCAAAGTAAGATATCAAAAAGGTGAAACTTTGGATCAATTATTACCGGAGGCTTTTGCAACAGTTCGTGAAGCGTCTAAACGTGTGTTGGGATTATACCCTTACAAAGTTCAGTTAATGGGGGGAACGGTCTTACACGATGGTAACATCCCAGAAATGAAAACTGGTGAAGGTAAAACCTTAACAGCGACAATGCCCGTTTATTTAAATGCCATGACAGGCGAAGGGGTTCACGTTGTGACAGTTAATGAGTACTTGGCAACACGTGATGCCAGCGAAATGGGTGAGTTGTATAACTTCCTTGGCCTATCTGTTGGGTTAAACTTAAATTCTAAATCATCTGAAGAGAAACGTCATGCTTATGCGTGTGACATTACTTATAGCACGAATAATGAATTAGGTTTTGATTATTTGCGTGACAACATGGTGGTTTACCGTGAACAAATGGTACAACGACCTTTAAACTATGCGATTGTCGATGAGGTTGATTCCATTTTAATTGATGAAGCCAGAACGCCTTTAATTATTTCAGGACAAGCAGAGAAATCAACTGCATTGTATGCACGTGCGGATAATTTTGTGAAGCGTTTAGTTGATGAGGAGGATTATAAGATTGATGTTCAATCTAAAACCATCGCGTTGACAGAAGAAGGTATTTCAAAAGCGGAAGAAACATTCGGAATTGACAACTTATACGACATTGATAATACTGCTTTGACACATCACATTGATAATTCACTACGAGCAAACTACATCATGTTACGTGACATTGATTATGTGGTACAAGAAGGAAAAGTCATGATCGTAGACCAATTTACTGGTCGTATTATGGATGGACGTCGTTATTCTGACGGTCTTCACCAAGCGATTGAAGCTAAAGAAGCAGTTGAAATTGAAGATGAAACCAAAACAATGGCAAACGTGACATTCCAGAACTATTTCCGGATGTACAAAAAATTGTCAGGAATGACTGGTACGGCAAAAACAGAGGAAGAAGAATTCCGCGAGATTTACAATATCGAAGTGATTCAAATTCCAACCAATCGTCCAATTGTTCGTGATGATCGCCCAGATTTATTGTATCCAACTTTGGAAAGTAAATTTAATGCTGTAACAGCGGATATTAAAGAGCGTCACCGCAAAGGGCAGCCTGTTCTTGTGGGGACAGTGGCAGTGGAAACTTCTGAGTACTTATCGCAATTATTAAATCGTGAAAAAGTCCCTCATGAAGTCTTAAATGCTAAAAATCACTTTAAAGAAGCGGATATTATTTTAAATGCGGGCCAAAAAGGTGCGGTAACAATCGCGACCAATATGGCGGGGCGTGGTACTGATATTAAACTTGGCCTTGGTGTGAAAGAACTTGGCGGTTTAGCAGTTATCGGGACTGAACGTCATGAATCTCGTCGTATTGATAATCAGCTACGTGGACGTGCAGGTCGTCAAGGAGATCCAGGTGTGACCCAATTCTATCTGTCACTGGAAGATGACTTGATGAAACGCTTTGGTTCAGATCGTGTGAAAGCTATGCTTGATCGCTTTAAGATTGAGGAAGACGATGCAGTTATTCAAAGTAAAATGTTATCAAAACAAGTTGAATCTGCACAAAAACGTGTTGAGGGTAATAACTATGATACACGTAAAAATGTTCTTCAATATGATGATGTGATGCGTGAGCAACGTGAAATAATGTATGGCCAACGCAACCAAGTAATCATGGAAGATGATAGCTTAACTGACGTTCTTTTAGGAATGGTCGAACGAGCAATCAACCGCAGTGTGGATGATCATACGGCATTTGAAAAAGAAACGGATTGGAATTACGAAGGGATTGTTGATTTCGCTCGCTCATGTTTAGTCCATGAAGATGCTATCAGCTTGGAAGATGTCAAAGGCAAGAAGCCTGCTGAAATCAAGGCGATGTTAATCGATATGGCGAAAGCTGTCTATCAGGCAAAAGCTGACGTTTTAAATGGCAGTGAACAATTACTTGAATTCCAAAAAGTTGTGATCTTGCGTGTAGTTGATATGAAGTGGACAGATCATATTGATGCCATGGACCAATTACGTGAGTCAATTGGTTTGCGTGCTTACGGACAAAATAATCCACTTGTTGAATACCAACAAGAAGGGTATAAAATGTTCGAAACAATGATTGGCGCCATCGAATTTGATACAACGCGTCTCTTTATGAAAGCAGAAATCAGACAAAACGTTCAACGGGAACAAGTAGCCCAAGGCGAAGCGGTTCATCCAACGGAAGAAGACGGACGAGTTGATGCGGATCAACGCAAGAAACCACGTCAAGTTGATAAAGTTGGCCGAAATGATTTATGCCCATGTGGTAGTGGTAAGAAATACAAAAACTGTCACGGTAAAAACGACTAATGAGTCAATGCGGTTTGGAGCCTTCCAAGCCGCATTTGCTTTGTGTAGAATGGAAAAAACGCGCGATTTTGTCGTGAATACTGTGATATTTTCAGAAATTAAGATAAACTTATTTGAAAATACAAAGCGTCATACTAGAAAATTCACAAAAAAGTTGTACAATTGGTAATGGAGAATTTGTTTTATTGGAAAGCTGTACAGTAATGGAGACAGAAACAAAAGAATGTGTCTGTCACAGTAATGACTGGCTTTTATGACTTGATTCTTGAGAGAGTTGATTAAAAGGGGAAGTGGTGAAGATTATCACCACACTTTTTCTAATTTTTTGAAGAACTAAACAAGTCAAAAAGCGTTTCAAGGAGGAAAAGTTATGGAAATCAGTGAGTTGAAAAACGAAATCGAAAGCACAAAGCAAAAAATCGGTGACTTCAGGAGGTCTCTTTGACTTAGATGACTTAGAGGAACAGATTGCAGGTTGCGAAGAACAAATGGCAGATCCGGCCTTCTGGAATGATAATGATGCGGCTCAAGAAGTTATTAATCGTAATAACTTCTTGAAAAGTAAGTATCAGGCTTTTATGGATTTAGCAGAAGAGCATGAAGAGTTGTCATTAATGTTGGAAATGCAACAAGAAGATTTCGATGAAAGTCTTCATCAGGAGCTAATAGAGCGGTTAAAATCCTTTACTGAGCGCTTGGGTGCTTACGAGTTGGAGCAGTTGTTAAATCAACCATATGATAACAATAACGCGATTTTAGAATTACACCCAGGGGCGGGTGGAACCGAATCTCAGGATTGGGGAGACATGCTCTTAAGGATGTACACACGTTGGGCTAATAATCATGATTTTACCCTGGAGTATCTCGATTACAGTGGCGGTGATGAGGCAGGGATTAAGAGCGCGACGATCCTGATTAAGGGCTATAATGCCTACGGTTATTTAAAATCTGAAAAAGGGGTTCATCGCTTAGTTAGAATATCGCCATTTGATTCAGCTAGTCGCCGTCATACGTCTTTTTGTTCCGTTGATGTTATGCCGGAATTAGCCGGTGATATTGAAGTGGCAATTAACCCTGATGATATTAAGATGGATACATTCAGAGCCAGCGGTGCTGGTGGTCAGCATGTTAATAAAACTGATTCTGCCGTTCGTTTGACTCACATTCCAACCGGGTTTGTCGTCTCAAGTCAGGCACAACGGTCTCAATTAAAAAATAGAGAGCAAGCTATGGGCATGTTGCGGGCAAAGCTATATCAGTTGGAAGTTGAGAAAAAAGAGCAAGAAGCAGCAGCTTTACGAGGCGAACAGTTAGAAATTGGTTGGGGATCGCAAATCAGATCCTATGTGTTTCACCCGTATTCAATGGTTAAAGACCATCGAACTAACTATGAAGTGGGAAATACTCAAGCTGTGATGGATGGGGATATTGACGGGTTTATTGATGCATACTTGCGCTTGAGTTTGTCGCGTAATGAAGACAGTGAGTTATAAATGAAATATATTTGTAATTAAATGTTAGATGAATTACAATAATCAAGTGATATAATAAATGGAGTCTTGCTTATGTTAATTAAAACCTGCTAGTGTTCAATCCATTATCAAGTTAGGACATTGGGCTAAAAAAGCTACAAGTGACTATTGAAAGATAGGGGAATGTTAAATGATTGAAATGAAAGATGTTATGAAGAAGTACTCAAATGGAACAACAGCGATCAGAAATATCTCCGTTAAAATTGAACAAGGAGAGTTTGTTTATGTTGTCGGGCCAAGTGGTGCTGGGAAATCAACATTTATCAAATTAATGTATCGTGAAGAAAAAGCGACGAAAGGCATGTTGAACGTCGTCGGATACGATTTAGTTAAAATAAAAAATAAAAACGTTCCGCTTTTGCGTCGTGAAATCGGAATTGTTTTCCAAGATTACAAACTGTTGCCTAAGAAAACCATTTATGAGAATGTTGCCTATGCTATGCAAGTCATCGGCAAACGCCCCCGTGAAATTAAACGTCGGGTAATGGAGGTCTTGGATTTAGTTGGCTTGCGCCATAAAGTTCGCGTTTTTCCTAGCGAATTATCTGGTGGTGAGCAACAACGTGTGGCGATAGCGAGAGCGATTGTTAACACGCCCAAAGTTCTGATTGCCGATGAACCAACAGGTAACTTGGATCCAGAGAACTCATGGGAAATCATGAAGTTATTGGATAAAATCAACACTCAAGGAACGACAGTCGTGATGGCAACCCATAACAGTACTATTGTTAATACGATTCGTCACCGTGTTCTGGCAGTGGAAAACGGTCGGATTATTCGTGACCAGCATGAAGGGGAGTATGGCTACGATGATTAGAAATTTTTTCCGTCATGTAGGCGAGAGTTTAAAAAGTTTAAAGCGTAATGGCTGGATGACCTTAGCGTCTGTCAGTGCCGTTACGGTGACATTAGTATTAGTCGGTGTATTTCTTTCGGTTATTCTAAATGTTTCTAAGTTAGCGAAAGATGTGGAAGACGCTGTGGATGTCTCTGTTTTCGTTGAAATTGGCACAAAAGAACCAGAGTTAGGTCACTTGGAAGATGAATTAAAGGCATTGCCTGCTGTTAAAAAGGTGAAATTTTCCAGTAATCAGGACGAGTACAAACGTCTTGTAGAAACTATGGGAGATACTTGGAAACTGTTTAGTGGGGATGAAAACCCGCTTTATGATGTCTTTGTTGTTAGTGCTGACAGCCCTCAGGATATTAAGAAAGTTCAAAAGGCTGCCGAGCAATTAAAAAATGTCGATCGGGCCGATTATGGTGGGGTTTCATCTGATAAGATTTTACTTATCTCCAATGGTGTCCGTAAGTGGGGAATTTTAGCGACAGGGCTGTTGATTTTTGTTGCCGTCTTTTTAATCTCTAATACGATTCGGATTACGATTATTTCACGGAAACGTGAAATTCAAATCATGCGCCTAGTGGGGGCTAAAAATGGTTTTATCCGTTGGCCTTTCTTTTTTGAAGGTGCTTGGATAGGTGTTTTAGGTGCTGCGGTGCCAATCATCTTAATGACTTTTGGTTACATGCAAGTTTATTACTTGGTTAATCCGAACTTACTTCGTTCAGGTTATTCATTGCTAAGTCCAGATAAGATTGTGATGCAAGTTAATTCACTCATGTTGTTAATCGGTGTATTAATTGGGTCTGTTGGGTCGATACTCTCAATGAGACGATTCTTGAAAATATAAGCGTAAAGCAATTGACTGTGGGGTAACTCAGGTCAATTGCTTTTTTTGTCTGTGAAATCTTACTTATATGTAATGGCAATTCTTAAAAGCCATCAAAACAATAGATTTCTTCGTCCTTTACATTTCTGTCTATTTTATGGACTGTTAAAGGCTACTTATTTTACAGTGAGAAAAGTGGTGTGGATGACTTATATGTTAAACAATATGACGACTGTTATTTTGATATTAAACGTTATCTTGGCTTTTACCATTGTTTTTTTAGAGAGAAAGGCTACAGCCCAAACACGGGCTTGGTTGCTAGTACTAATCTTTGTCCCGATTTTAGGGTTTCTTTTATATTTTTTTAGGAAGAGGTTTGTCAAAAGAAAAAATATTTGATATGCGGATGCAAGAAAAGTAGGGCTTGAAGAAGTTCTGGATAAACAGATCTTGGATTTGGAAAATGGTGTATTTCCAGTTTCCCACACGGAAACAGTTGATGCAGCCGAGTTGATTTATATGATGTTAATCTATGATGACGGGTTATTCACGGCAAACAATCAGGTTCAACTGTTTACCGATGGTGAGGAAAAGTTTGATTCAGTAATTAGAGATATTCGAGCGGCTGACTATCATGTACATGTCCAGTACTACCTTTATCGGAATGATGAGTTAGGACAGCGCCTGCGAGATGAGTTGATAACAGCCTCTGAAAGAGGGGTTAAAGTAAGACTTTTAATCGATGGCTGGGGTTCTTGGTGTATTGAGAACTCTTTCTTTCAACCCTTGCTCGAAACTGGTGGCTCTGCTGAAGTGTTTTTTCCTTTATTTTTACCATATATCAATCCTCGCTTGCAATATCGAAATCATCGTAAAATAGTGGTAGTTGATGGGAAAATTGGTTATACGGGTGGTTTTAATGTTGGCGATGAGTACTTGGGTAAAGTTGAAAAGTTTGGGTACTGGCGAGACAATCATCTACGGATTTGTGGTGAGGCGGTTTACTCCCTGCAAAGTCGCTTCTTAATGGATTGGAATTCTCAAAAGAAGGCTAAAACAGCGTTTTAACCAGATTTTTTTCCAGTGATTGTGGCGACAGGCGATAAAGACGTCCAGATTATTACTAGTGGTCCCGATTCTACTCATGAACAAATCAAAATGGTTTATCTCAAGATGATAAATTTAGCTAAAAAGGAAATTTTAATTCAGTCTCCGTATTATATTCCTGACGAATCGATTCACGAGGCCTTGCGACTGTCCTTGTTATCAGGTGTGAAGGTTCTTTGCAAATTCCCAATAAGCCTGATCATATGATGGTTTATTGAGCAACCTATTCATTTGCTGCTGAATTAATTGAGTTAGGTGCAATTGCGGAAACCTCTGAAGGGGGATTTATGCATTCCAAGACAGTTGTCATTGATGGTGAGGTTGTTTCGATTGGGTCGGCTAATTTTGATAATCGTTCCTTTCGTTTGGATTTTGAAGTCAATGCTATGGTCTATGATATACCTCTGGCTCAAGAAGTGAGGGCGGCCTTTTTCAAAGATTCACGGCAATCAGCGATATTGACGGCTGAAAAATATCAAAAGCGAGGCTTAGTCATTAAGTTTAAAGAAGGGCTGGCAAGGTTGATCTCGCCTTTGCTTTAATAAAACAAAGAAAAAGAGCATTCCTTGGGGAATACTCTTTTTCTTTTATAAGGGATGATAAATATTTTTCTCGCTGTTGGGTGATTATGGGGAATTAACCAACATGAGAAATTGAAACCATTAAGGAGCAATTTAACCGATGTTTTTGGACTTAACAAGTAAAGAACATTATTTAAACATTACAGTAGGGATTGGGGAAGTTACTGTAGTGGCTAAATAAACACTCCATCAAACTAAATCGTCTAAAATAGATTTCGTACATATTATAGCATATTGTTATTATAAATTGTTAGAAAATTGCGATTTTTATTGATAAATAACTTTCTATTTTAAAATAACGTACGTTTAGTGTACAGAAAATCAGTGATTGGATCCAATATAAAATAACGCTTTTTTTATTTGCACTTTTGAAATAAAAATACTTGCTTTTTCTCGGGCGAACCTATATGTTTAATAAAGAGAAGTTGTTATGGAAAAATACGTTATTTAGCAGTTTTAAAGCCGCTAAATAATTTCCGTTTTTTTCAAGACTTTTCGCTAAATTTAGGGAGGATCAAAAGTGAAAAAATTCTTACAACTCAGCTATATATTGCTTGCAGTTTTGGCATTGTCAGCTTGTAAAATTGACCGCGGCGAATCTGTCATGGCAGTCGGTTCATCAGCAATGCAGCCTTTAGTTGAGGCGGCTGGCGAACAATATAGTGGAAAACATGTTGGAAAATTCATTAATGTTCAAGGCGGTGGGAGTGGTACTGGTTTGAGTCAAGTTCAATCGGGGGCGGTTGATATTGGCAATTCGGATTTATTTGCTGAAGAAAAATCAGGTATCGATGTGAGCAAACTTGTGGATCACAAGGTGGCTGTTGTAGGTACAACACCAATCGTTAACAAAGAAGTCGGATTAAAAAATATTTCGATGGAAGATTTAAAGAAAGTATTTACGGGGGAAATCACCAACTGGAAAGAAATTGGTGGCAAGGATTTAGACGTTGTTCTTTTAAATCGCGCAACCGGCAGTGGAAGTCGTTATACATTTGAGCACTGGGTCTTAAATGGCGAAACAGCTAAAAAAGCTCAGGAGCAAGAGTCAACAGGGATGGTCAGACAAATCGTCAGTACCACACCCGGAGCTATTAGTTATGTGGCATTCTCATATGTTAATGAGGACGTTCACCCCTTAGCGATTGATAATGTTCAACCAACAGATGATAATGTAATGACCAATGCATGGCCAATTTGGTCTTACCAGCACATGTACACGAAAGGTGAGCCAACAGGTTTAACAAAAGAGTTTCTGGATTTTATGTTCTCGCCAGAAGTACAAGAAGAAATAGTGCCACAGCTAGGCTATATTCCAGTTTCAAGTATGGAAGTAGAGCGAGACGCTGAAGGTAATCTTGTTAATTAGCCATTAAATTCAGCTAGGTTGAGAATTTATGGTTACTGAAAAATGAAAATTGAATAGAAAATTTATCTGTAAATAATTTTGAAAGTTACATGATAGTTATGTGCAACAAGCAGATGGCCCAGTGATGATGGCCATCGTTCGTAATGCTTAGTTAACTCACTAGGAGGGTACGTCTTGGAAGATGTCCGGAGTAATTTATTAAAAAAATCCAAAAAAGCAAAGTTGGAGCAAGTTGGAAAAACCATTAGCTTCCTTTGCATTACGTTTATTGTATTAGTTGTTGTCGCCATTTTTTATTTTGTTGCTAGCAAAGGGTTAGCCACTTTTTTTAAAGACGGCGTGAATGTTTTTGATTTCTTATTTGGCACTGACTGGAGTCCTGGAAATGTTGGGGAGAATGGTAAGCCTTTAGTTGGGGCTTTACCAATGATTGTGGGTTCCTTTGTAGTAACTCTCTTGTCAGCTTTGGTAGCCACGCCATTTGCTATTGGGGCAGCGGTTTTTATGACGGAGATTTCGCCTAAATTAGGAACTAAAATTTTGCAGCCTGTTATTGAGCTGCTAGTGGGGATACCTTCCGTGGTTTATGGTTTTATCGGTCTATCCGTAATTGTTCCAGCAGTCCGTTCTGTCTTTGGCGGCAGTGGTTTTGGTATTTTAGCAGGAACCTTTGTCTTGTTTGTCATGATTTTACCAACGGTTACGTCAATGACTACTGATGCTTTAAAAGCAGTCCCTCGTCACTATCGCGAGGCGTCATTGGCCTTAGGTGCGACTCGTTGGCAAACGATTTACAAAGTAGTGCTACGCTCGGCTGTGCCAGGTATCTTAACAGCTGTGGTTTTTGGAATGGCTCGT
Organism: uncultured Vagococcus sp.; assembly: GCF_963518325.1. NCBI lineage: Bacteria > Bacillati > Bacillota > Bacilli > Lactobacillales > Enterococcaceae > Vagococcus > uncultured Vagococcus sp. The sequence continues at coordinate 39,092 of NZ_CAUQJB010000015.1, forward strand.
GCTTTTGGTGAAGCCTTAGCCATTCAAATGGTTATTGGTAATGCGGCCTTGATGCCAACCAGCTTAACAACACCGGCATCAACCCTTACAAGTATTTTAACCATGGGAATCGGGAACACTATCATGGGTACCTTAGAAAACAATGTCTTATGGTCGTTAGCATTGATTCTATTGACGATGTCACTTTTATTTAATATTTTAATTCGCTTTATCGGCAAGAAAGGAGCGATTAAATAATGACTCCTAAAAAAGCAGATAAATTAGCAACAGGCATTCTCTACGGGATTTCTAGCATTATCGTTTTGATTCTGGCTAGTCTATTGATATACATTCTGGCCCGTGGTTTGCCACATATTAGTTGGGAATTTTTAACAGCTCGCTCAAAAACGTTCCAAGAGGGTGGAGGAATCGGCATACAGCTATTTAACTCCTTCTACCTATTACTCATCACCATGATTATCAGTATTCCGATTTCTTTAGGAGCAGGGATTTATTTGTCGGAGTATGCAAAAAAGAATTGGCTAACTGATTTAATCAGAACAGCTATTGAAATCTTAAGTTCATTGCCATCTGTTGTCGTTGGTTTATTCGGTTTCCTCGTGTTTGTTGTACAAGCGGGGCTGGGTTTTTCCATAATTTCAGGTGCCTTAGCTTTAACATTTTTTAATTTACCATTACTGACTCGGAATGTGGAAGAGTCTCTAAAGGCCGTTCATTTCACTCAACGGGAAGCTGGTTTGGCTTTAGGTTTATCTCGCTGGGAAACCGTGATTAAGGTAGTTGTCCCTGAAGCCTTACCGGGGATTTTGACGGGGATTATTTTAGGAGCGGGCCGGATTTTTGGTGAAGCGGCTGCCTTGATTTATACAGCAGGGCAAAGTGCGCCAGCTTTGGATTTCTCGAATTGGAACCCAATGAGCATCTCTAGTCCGTTAAACATTTTCCGCCAAGCGGAAACCTTAGCAGTCCATATTTGGAAGGTAAACAGTGAAGGGACAATGCCTGATGGGGTTCAAGTTTCGGCTGGTGCGTCAGCAGTCTTGATCATCGCCGTTTTGATGTTCAACTTGGTTGCTCGTTTCTTAGGAAAGAGACTTCACAAAAAAATCACCTCTGCCTAGTTGGCCGTTGAGTTAACTAAATCAAGTTAATCAGCCTAGCTAGTGAACGAGCGGTAAGTGCTGACACAGTTTTTCAATAAGGAGCTTATATCATGAAAGAATATGATTTAAACGACACACATATAATAAAGTTTAACCCTAAAATCCAAGATATTGCCCTGACGACGAATGATTTGCATGTTTGGTATGGCCAAAATGAAGCCATCAAAGGGGTCTCTCTGGAATTTGAAAAGAATAAAATTACCTCTCTCATCGGACCTTCAGGTTGTGGCAAGTCCACTTATCTGCGTTCTCTTAATCGTATGAATGATGAAATTGCCGGTACTAAAGTTACAGGTGAAATCATGTATGAGGAAACCAATATTAATTCAAAACAAATCGATGTTTATGAAATGCGTAAGCACATTGGCATGGTCTTTCAACGACCTAATCCGTTTAGTAAGTCGATTTATGGCAATATTACCTTTGCTTTGAAGCAACATGGTTTGCACGACAAAAAGCAGTTAGATGAAATCGTTGAAACGAGCTTAAAGCAAGCAGCTCTTTGGGATCAAGTAAAGGATAATTTGGATAAGAGTGCTCACGCCTTGTCAGGTGGTCAACAGCAACGGCTGTGTATCGCCCGGGCAATTGCTCTGAAACCGGATGTGCTACTCTTAGACGAGCCGGCAAGTGCCTTAGATCCGATCTCTACCAGTAAGGTTGAAGAAACACTGGTCAATCTGAAGGAAAATTACACTATTGCGATTGTGACTCACAATATGCAACAAGCCGCTCGGATTAGCGACTACACAGCATTTTTCTATATGGGGAAAGTTTTAGAGTACGATCAGACTGCTAAAATATTTACCCGTCCGAAAATTCAAGCAACTGATGACTATGTCTCAGGACACTTTGGTTAAGGAGACGACTATGACGATTATTGAATCAAAACAACTCCATTTGTTTTATGGTAAAAAAGAAGCGTTAAAAGGTATTGATATGCGTTTTGAAAAAGGTGAGATCACTGCCTTAATTGGGCCGTCAGGCTGCGGGAAGTCCACTTATTTGAGAACACTGAATCGGATGAATGATTTGATTCCCGATGTGACGATCACCGGAAATGTTCTGTTTAAGGACAAAAATATTTACAGCCCTAAGACAGATACAGTTGAACTGCGTAAGCAAATCGGTATGGTATTTCAGCAACCAAATCCCTTTCCCTTTTCAGTTTATGAAAATGTGATTTACGGGTTGAAATTAGCCGGAACTGCCGATAAACAAGAATTAGATGAAGCCGTTGAAACCAGTTTGAAAGCGGCGGCGGTGTGGGATGATGTGAAGGACAAACTCAATAAGAGTGCGTTATCTCTGTCTGGCGGACAACAGCAACGAGTGTGCATCGCCAGAGTGCTGGCGGTTAAGCCGGAAATTATTTTATTGGATGAACCGACCAGTGCATTGGATCCTGTTTCAAGTGGTAAAATAGAAAATATGTTGTTTGAATTAAAAGAGCATTATACAATGATTATGGTGACACACAATATGCAACAAGCATCACGAATATCAGATAAAACTGCGTTCTTTTTGAATGGTGACCTTATCGAATACGATAAGACTAAGAAAATTTTCTTGAATCCATCCAAACAAGAGACAGAAGACTATATCACCGGTAAATTCGGGTAGGGAGGAGTAACATTATGTTACGGACACAATTTGAAGAAGATTTACAGAATTTACATACTCAGTTTTCAACAATGGCTCAAGAAGTAAGTGATGCCGTTTATAAATCGGTCAAAGCTTTTATTAAACATGATAAAGAAATTGCCTATAATGTGATTGAAAATGATGTTAAAATTAATGAGTTAGAAGTTCAATTAGAGAAGAAGAGTCTTGAGATGATTGCGTTACAGCAACCTGTCACAACGGATTTGCGGATCATTATCACCGTTATGAAAGCTAGTTCAGACTTAGAGAGAATGGGTGATCATGCTGTGTCGATTGCCAAATCAACTATTCGCGTTAAAGGCAACGAACGGATTTTGGAAGTGGAAGAAAAAATTTCAGATATGGCCGATGCTGTTAAGATTATGGTTGACAGTGTTAAAGATGCTTATATCAACGGAGATTTGGATCAAGCTAAAGCAATCGCTCAAAGTGATGCCAAAGTAAATGAATACTTCAACGAGATTTATGACATGTGTATTAAAGAAATGAAAGAAAATCCAGAAACCGTTGTCGGTGGCACTGATTATTTACAAGTCGCTGGCTTTCTTGAGCGAATTGGCGATTATGTGACCAATATTTGCGAATGGATTGTTTACTTGAAAACAGGTAAAATCTTGGAATTAAACTCAAATCGCGACGATTTAATCAGCTAGGCATCATTATAGGTACCAAGAAGAAGGGCAGATTGCTAAGCAATTTGCTCTTTTTACTTGCAGTCTTTTATCGTTTCCGTTAAACTATATGTTTGAATGTTTGACAATTCACAGAGTTAGGAGTGTGATAAATGTCAAAAAATGAGTGATGAACCACTGATTATTGACACAAGTTTGTGTTTGTCGCGTGTTACACTTAGTTCAATCCTGCAGCAAGATACCTATTGCTAAAGTCGCTGATTATGGCTGTAAAGTAAGGCGAAAACTTGTAATAGAACTGTAACTTTGTATCATGAGATTTTATGTTATAGTCTTATATGTAGGAAAAAATAATAAAGAGGTAAACTAATTATATGAAGAATAAATATATCACCCTGTTATCAGTGCTAGTTATCGGCGCCTCTTCACCATTAATGGCTGCCGCTGATACGATTGACAATGAAATTAATCATACAACCAATAAAATAGAAACTCTTAAGGGGCAAAAGGCGGAAGCGGAAGCGACTCTGGAGGCCTTAAATACTGAAGTAGCAAATCTTGAAGCACAAGTTCAAGAGACTTTAGATAAAAAGGGCGAGCTTGAGCAAGAGTTGAATAACTTAAATACTGAAATAACCAAATTGGAAAATGCCATTGAAAAGCGGAATGTTAAAATTAAAGAGCAGGCTCGTTCAGCTCAAGTTAATACATCAAGTAACAGCTATTTAAATGTTGTGCTTGAGTCAGACAGCATTTCTGATGCGATTACGCGTTCATGGGCTTATTCAAAGTTAGTTTCAGCCAATAATGATATTATGACGGCTCAACAAGAAGATAAACAAGAATTAGCTGATAAAAAAGTAGTAGTTGACGGGAAAATTGTGGAAGTCACTGCCTTAACTGAAGAATTGAAAGTTAAGCAAGAAGAAATGACGGCTAAACAATACGATCAAGCGATTTTAGCCAAAGAAGTGGCAGCTAGTCTAACGACAGAAGAGTCTAAAAAAGCTAGCTTGTTAAAAGAAAAAGAAGAAGCTGAAAAACGCAAAGCCGAAGCGGAACGTTTGGCTAAAGAACAAGCCAAAAAAGAAGCGGAAGCGGCAGCTAAATTAGCAGCTGAACAAAAGAAACGTGATGAGGAAGCCGCTAAAACAAGTGTGGCTATCGCTCAAGAAATTAGTACTATTAATACACAAGTAATGCCTGATGATAAAGATAATCAACCAGCAAACCGTCCAGCTCAAGGGTCTGGTGATTTCCAACACCCACTGCCAAGCTTAATCATGACAAGTGGTTATGGTAATCGACCTGATCCAAATGGTGTTTCTGGAAATGGTCATGATGGGATTGACTTTGCAGGAAACTTAAACGATCCTGTTTATGCAAGTCGTGGTGGTACTGTTGTGTCGTCTGGCTTTGATGGCAGTGCAGGGAACTATGTCATTATTCAACATGATAATGGCTACTATACTTATTACTTGCACTTGAACTCAATTTCAGTGTCAGGTGGAACGGTCGGTGCTGGCCAAGTGGTTGGTCTGATGGGAACAACTGGTAACTCAACAGGGGTCCATTTACATTTCGGTATTGCCACAACTGGTTCTTGGTCAGGTTTTGTTGATCCAGGTCCATACTTAGGTCTATACTAATACATACTATAGAAGAAGTTATCGTAATGATAGCTTCTTTTTTTGTGCGACACTCTATGGGAAGGGATTCAATAGTAACGTGCTGTTTGATTCTAGACGCCTGAGAGCTGATAAGTGAAATATTGAAATATCTGTGAATTCATAGGCTGAGGATTGAGACTGGTGGAGATCTGAGGTACACTTAAGTCAAGTAATCAGAGATGAAGGAGGTTAGGCAGGTGTTTTGAGTTAGGCAATCGGTTTAGGTCTTAAGAGGTAGTAAGACTATCAAATGAAGAATAAATCCATCTTAAGTCCTATGACAATTGAATGAAAACAAGGCATAATAAGTATGTAAGAAGGAATACTTCTTTTATATGAAGGTAATTAGCTAAGGAGGCTATATAGTTATGAAAGAAAGAGAAAGAGTATTTGAACTAGTTAAACAAGGTATCATCACTACTGAAGAGGCTTTGGTCTTGTTAGAAAATATGGCAACTGAAAAAGACGAAAAAATCGTCAAAAAAGAAGCTCAGGACGTTAAAAAAGGTCCAGTGAAACCAAGTACTGAAAGCCCAGCAGACAAACCGTTTGATGAGAGTGATTTATTCGGTCCTGAAAAAGACTTGGAAGAAGCTGAAGAAGAAGCTTTTCAAAAATTTGCTGCTAATGAAGAGGAAGACCGTCAACGTCTCGAAAAGATTTTAGATGAGTTAGCAACAGAAGCGAATAAGACATCTGCTGAGTTAGATGAAGTGAATGTTGAGATTCAAGGTATTAATGCAGCGATCAAAGAAAAAGAAGAGCAGTTAATGGTTCTTAATACTATTGAAGAATTGGATGAGTTAGCAGAAGACAAAGTGGCTGAACGGACTAAGATTGAAGAAGAAATCAGCGACTTAAATGCTAACAAAACCCAATTAGAAGTTGAAAAAGAAGCGTTTGAAGAAAAATTAAAAACCATTCGAAAAGAACAAAAAGAAGGGACCCGCGAGCAATGGTCCAAGAAATTTGAAATTCCGAATGATTGGGAAGAGTCATTTAATGACTTTGGCCAAAAAATGGGTGAAGCTGGGACGCAATTCGGTCGTAAGATGGGAGAAGCTGGCAGTCAATTAGGCCGTTTCTTTAAAGACACCATTAAAACAGTGACAGAAACTGTGAACGATAACGTTGATTGGAAAGACATCAACATCAAAGTTCCGGGAGTGGCAACTAATAGCTTCCAACATGAATTTTATTACCCTGAAACTGCTGCATCATTAATTGATGTGAAGGTGGCAAATGGTGAAGTAACCTTCAGTACTTGGGAATCAGAAGATTTAAAAGTCGTGGCTGATATTAAACTTTATGGTAAGATGGATGCCGATACGCCTTTTGAAGCTTTCTTAGAAAGAAGTCAAATTGATGTGGATGATGAAACCATTTCATTCCAAATTCCAAATAAACGAATCCGTGCAGATTTACATTTCTACTTACCAACACGCGTTTACGATCACATCTCTGTTAAATTATTGAATGGTGACGTGAATGTGGAAAGCTTGGAAGCGAAAGATTTGTTTATGAAGAGTACGAACGGTGATATGAGTTTTGAGAATTTAACAGCGACGATGTTAGAGGTAGAAGGTGTTAATGGTGATGTGACGGTTAGTGATAGTGATATCATGGACTTCTTGGCTGAATCCGTTAACGGTGACTTCGTCATTCAATCTAAAATTGAAAATGCTAATATCTCTAATGTCAATGGCGATATCAAGGTCACTGCTCAAAAAGAAAACTTGAAAAAAATCGAAGCGAAAGTGGTTAACGGCGCTATTAAAGTGGCAGTTCCCAAAGAAGTCGGCATTGAAGGGCTTGCGAAAACAAGTTTAGGCAGTATTAAAAATCGTATTAGCGAATTTGAAGTGATTCGCGAGAAGAAAGAAAAAACAAATCAAATGTTACAGTTCCGTCGTTATAATGAAGAACAAACCGTTTATATTCGTTTGAGCACAACGACAGGCAGTGTCTATTTGAAAGATACAGATCAGTAATAACAAAAATAAGAAACAGAAATGGTGTAGAAGGAGCGTGAGCTCTTTCTTACACCGAGGTTTAACGATAATGTCAGAAGAGGTGAGAGAGATATGAAAAAGAAATTAACTAAATCAAAAAACAATGTGGTCGTATCTGGTGTACTAGGTGGGATTAGTGAATTTATCGGAATTGATCCAACAATTATCCGGGTGGTCTATATTATTTTAGCTCTATTTACGGCTGGTTTCCCAGGCTTTATGTTGTATATTGCATTGATGATTATTATGCCAAGCGATCGTAGTAATGCGAACAGCTATAATGGACCCTATAATCAAAACCAACAAAATCGTGATCGTTATCAAAGTTATCATGGATATGGTAAGGAGCAAAAAGCGACGAAACGTAAAGAGGCGGAAAAAGTCAACGACGATGATTGGAGCGATTTCTAATGTCGTATTTTCAACGTTTGATTGTTAATACGTTGACATTTATCTCACTCTCAGTCTTGTTACCTGACGATATGTTTCATGTTAATAGTTTTCTGATTGCGGTGATGGCAAGTTTCATATTATCGATTCTAAATGGTTTTGTTAAACCGATATTATTGCTGTTATCATTGCCGATTACGATTATTACCCTTGGTTTTTTCAGCTTTGTAATTAACGCGTTAATGCTAACCATGACGTCTAGTCTGATTGGCCAGCATAACTTTGGCTTCTCAAGTTTTTGGATAGCTATTTTAGTGGCGATGATTATGTCGTTTGTCAATTCGGTAGTAATTAATCATAATACATCAGATCGTTATGAGTAGGTCCAGTAAGTTTGAAAGTAAATTTGTATGTTGAAAAACACCTTGATTCCATCGTGGAAGAGGGTGTTTTTTGGTTTAGTAGTAGATTAGCGAAAAATTAGTCTTCGTTTAGAAAAAGGCGCTTATAAGCAATCTTTAAAATTAGCGGTGGAAATATCACGTGTTGTTAAGACGCCTATTGAAGATTTGTTTATTTTTCCTGAATAATATGTAGCCTTGGGCTTGTATTTACTGAAATAATATTTTATAATTGGACTATACCAAATAGCAGAATGGAGACGTCACTGATGAATATTATTGCAGTTAAAGACCAAATAGAAGGCGGTAAAAAAGCGTTTGAACTTATCCGTCAAGGAATAGAAGCGAACAATGCTAATGTATTAGGATTAGCAACAGGAAGCACTCCTGTGACATTATATGAAGAAATGGTAAAAAGCGACTTAGATTGCAGCGGTTTAATTGCCATCAATCTGGATGAATATGTGGGATTAAAGGGGACCGATAGCCAAAGCTACCGGACGTTTATGAATGAACATTTATTTAATGCCAAACCATTTAAAGAATCTTATGTGCCAGACGGCATGGCCCTGGATGCCGATGCGGAGTGTGCTCGTTACGACGAAATAATCGCGAACAACCCAATTGATATTCAAGTCTTAGGCATTGGGACAAATGGTCATATTGGTTTTAACGAACCAGGAGCACCTTTTGATTCAACTACTCGTAAGGTTGATCTAGTAGAATCTACGATCGAATCAAATAAACGTTTCTTTGAGAAAAAAGAAGATGTGCCAACCCAAGCTTATTCAATGGGGATTGGTTCGATTTTGAAAGCCAAAGAAATCATTTTGATTGCTTATGGCGAAGCGAAAGCTGAGGCTCTTAAAGGGATGATCGAAGGACCTAAAACAACCGATTGCCCCGCTAGTGCGTTACAAGATCATGCTAATATTTATGTGATTGCTGATGAAGCAGCTTTGTCAAAATTAAGTAAATAAACTTATGGCCCTTTTACTAATCCTTACTGATTGGTGAAAGGGCCTTTTGGTGTGACCATTAACCGGCAACCAGAACTGGCAGCTTTTAAAGTAGAGACAAAACATGTTTAGGAATTAAGCTAATGAGAATGTAAAAGGAGCTGAAACTTAATGTAATAAGTAATAGAATAGTCTGGACTGTCATGTTTAATAGGAAATTGTCGTTAAAAGATAAGGCTAAACATTCAATAATTAGACATATTAAGCTGACAGTAGCGGTTAAGGTAAATGCTTTTTTTAGAACTTTTAGATGGTGAGTGACTGTCAAACAATTGCGGATAAAAACCACAATCAGCGCCACGGCAATAACCGATTGAATCATAGAAGGCTCCTTTCTTTGTTGAGGTTTATTTTAACAGATAGCTAGATTAAGAGGGAGAAATTGGCTAAAAGGTAAGAAAAACGACCTGAATTGTTGGAATATTCTTAAAACACTTGTTTATTATTTAACTAACCTTTATTATTAACTAGTATTCGTTTTTTGAACAAATAAATGATTCTGTCAAATAGTGAAGAGGGAATTAGTTCGTCGACATAAAAACCAGGTTAGGGGAAGTTAGATGGAAATATCAGTAGCGGAATTATACATGCTTAATTTAGTTGGTTCCTTTATTTCTGTGGCACCACTTTTTATTTTAGTCTTTTATGCAAGTCAAAAAAGTTATTCTGTTAAGAAACAAGCAAGTTTTATCCTAATAGCTAGCCTTAGCAATGGTTTTATTGGATCAGTTTTGACTGATTTGACCCAACCTGTGATTTCAAGTAGTAGGATGGTGTTGATTTCCTGCTTGTATCTTAGCAGTTTGTTAGTTTTAGCTAGAGGTTATGTTGGGAATGACGGATTGGCGGTGGTTGGAATGGCTAGTTTTTTTTCGGTTTTTTTCCAAATGATTGAGGGCGTCGCTGTAGTCATCCGTTTTTCTTTTTTAGATGAATGGTCGTTGGTTCCAGCTCATTTATTTGCCTATTGTTTCATAGGGGTGATTATGTCGCTTGTTGTTGTAGTTGTCATGAGATTTAAGTTGTTTTTAACAAAATTATGGCAGGTTTTTCAATTAAGGAAGATGGTAGTGGTGGCAATTGTTGTGGATTTGGCTTACACTCACTTGCCGATTCATCTTGATGTCTTTTTACGGGAGCAGCTTGGGGCAGATTTAATGTCCAGTCGCTTGTTAATTCATGTTTATTTAATCGTTTCAGGCATTTTTCTGTATACGGTGGTCAATATTTTCGCAAATAGTTTAGTTGAGGCTCAGCTACTTAAGAATCAACAGACAAGGATTTGGCAACAGGAGATCCAGGTTAAACGCTTAGAAGGGATTCAGCATAAAATGCGATTGTTACAACATGATTATAAAAATATTGTGGCAAGTACACGGTATAGCAATAATCAAGGTGTTCATGAAGTTGAAGGGTATCTTAACCGGGCACTAACGAGTTTAGACGATGAATTAGCTGCGAGTATACGGCAGATTAATCAATTGACAGCTATCGATATTATGGAAATCAAGGACTTAGTATTAAGGCGTTTGGTTGAGATGGAAGCCAAGCAAATCAAATTAAATCTTGAAGTATTTTCAACGGTGTCGACTTGTGGAATTCCCATTGCTGATTTAATTGACTACTTGGATCGTGTATTAGATGAAGCTATCATGACTGTTTTGCCTATAGAAAAACCGACTGTTCACTTGGTTTTACTTCAAGAGGAAACACGACTGTCAGTGATCGTCAAATATATAGCTAAAGAGGGTGAGCAGTTTAGACGGGGTCATCAGAAGGATAGTCTTCGTCAATATAGTCAGGTTGCCCGTCGACGATTTAAGGAAGACGATTATTTGATCCAATCATTAACAATTGTCTAATCAGGTGAAAGAGGGAGGTCTTGGCATGAATGGGTTTGCTGAGTTTATGATGACTGGACTAACAAATTTGATTTATATGACATCGGTGGTAGCTTTATTTAGTGAACTAGAAGAGGGGAAACTAGCGTTAAAAACGAAGCTTTTACTAATTGGAACAGTGGCGTTGGTACAAGTTGTGATAATTCATTGGCATCAAGTTGATTATAGTCTGGTCAGCCTGTCATTGCTGACTGTCAGTGAATTATTAGCTATTATTTTAGTTCTTAAGCTGATTTTCCGTCATAATTATTGGTACTTGATGGGCTTGTATTGTTTGGCCTATTTATTTTTTAGCATCGTTCCTACTATGACAGGTACTTTTGGTGTTACTTCAGTAGGGAATGGTCTGAATCTGTTGGTTTACCTTAAATCGCTGGTTCCATTTGGTCTGATGCTGGGGATATTGAGTGGTTACATAATTTATAGGCGCCCGTCTTTCTTGAAAAAGGTAAGGTTGATTTTCTGTCGGAAAGCTGTGATTATCGCGGCGATGATGGCTTATGGTGTAAATCGGATGGGAGCTTTTGTGATTAAGGAGCATGCACTTGGAATGCTTCGGATAGACAGCAGTGCTTCCAGTCTGGTAGTGATGGCATTTATGATAACTTTTTATTTTTTGTTGGTGATGCTGACGACAACAGAGGTTAATCATCATTATCAACATGCTCAAATTATGACGGGTCAAACGACGATTCTTCAGCAGGCAACCTATATGAAGCGACTGGAAGCTATTCAAGCGGAAATGGGATTGTTGCAGAACGAGTATCAAAAGGAATTAAGCAGAGGTTATCTTGATGGATCTGATGAATGGATAAAAGAGGGGCATGCTCAATTACTTAATGGAGTGGGAGAAGCCTATAAGGAAATTGAACTTAATATTAGGCAAACGACACGGCTTTCGGCAATTGGCGTTGATGATATTCGCAGTCTTGTTTTCGCAAAGTTAGTCGAAATGGAGAACCGTCAAATTACCTTTAGTCTTGTGGTAGAAAATGAGATAAAAGAGTGTTGGATGCCAGTCACTGATTTAGTGCGCTGCTTGGGTATTTTGCTGGATAATGCGATGGAGGCAGTGGTTTGCTTGAGAGAGCCTGAGGTGATTATGGGTATGATACAAAAGGAAGAGGAATTAGTCATTATGGTCCAAAATCTTTTTGGTGAGAGTGAACTGACAGAGGAAATCTGGCAAAGTGGTTTTTCGACTAAAGGAGATAACCGGGGACTAGGCTTAGGAAGCTATCAAAAGATTGTGAATAAATGTCATAATGTAGAGAGAGAGACGAAAATTGAGGGTGATTGTTTTACCCAAATAATGACCATCTCGTCTTACGAGTAACCCTATGAAAACTATCTTATTTGCCCCAGAAACCTTAAATTTAGTCAAAATGACTCGTTGTTTAGAAATTGCCAAGGAATTGGAAGTGGATTATCAGTGTTTATTTTCTAGCTACTCAGACAAAATTTCTGAAATAATTACAGAGGGTGGTTTTGAATTCCAACATTTAGAGCCTAAAATGTCAGAGGCGGATTGCCAAAAAATGATGAACTTTGACCAGTTAAAAGACTAAAGCAGCCGATTTCCTATGACCTACTGAATCAACGAAGGAAGTCAGAAATTAAGTCGATCAATGATTGCAAAGTTGATGTAGTGGTTATCGGCGGATAGGGTTAACTTGTCTGAGTTGGCGCTGATTCATGGTGGTGAAGAAACCATTTGCAGGATTAGGGGTACGAGGTGAGCTGCGTGCTGACCTTAAGCAATGTGAGGCTTATGGTAATGCCGTTGAATTAAGAAAAGGACAGCATAATGTAGAGGATTTAAAGAGAGTATTTGATAAATTACAGGGACCAGCTTTTATTGAAAAAGCTAAAAATGTGCCTCAATTAATGAATCAGGTTGATGGTGCTGAAAATGCTGCTGGAATTATTCGGAAAATACTGGACTGAGCGATGTTGAAATGCTCAGTTTTTTTGTGACTTGAATAATAAGTGAAAATGATTTATAATAAGTTTACTAAATAATTTACTGGGAGGTTTACTAGATGTTGGAAAGACTTCAAGCGGCATTTAAGGACAGGTTTAACGTAGTGAGTGAAGGTACTTTTTTTGCACCGGGACGAATTAATTTAATTGGGGAGCATACGGATTACAATGGGGGGAATGTCTTCCCTTGTTCGATTTCCATGGGTACTTATGGGATTGTTCGTAAACGTGAGGATCGAATCGTCCGATTGTTTTCGGAGAACTTGCCTGAAAAAGGCATTATTGAGTTTAGTTTAGACCAATTGAACTATCGCAAAGAAGATAATTGGGCTAATTATCCAAAAGGAATGATCAAGTATATTCAGGAAGCTGGTTATCCAATTGAGTCAGGATTTGATGCTTATTATTATGGCAATATTCCTAATGGTGCTGGTTTGTCATCCTCTGCGTCCATTGAATTACTAACAGGTGTTATTGTCCGTGATTTAATGAAGTTGGAGATGGACATGTTAGAACTGGTCAAAATTGGTAAAAAAGTGGAAAATGAATTTATTGGTGTAAATTCTGGAATTATGGATCAGTTTGCCATCGGTATGGGACAAAAAGATATGGCAATTTTACTGGATACTAATACGCTTGAATTTGAGATGGTCCCTGTTAAACTAGGTGAGTATGTGATTGCCATTATGAATACGAATAAGCGTCGTGAGTTAGCTGACTCAAAATACAATGAACGTCGCAGTGAATGCGAAGAGGCCTTGGCTCGTTTGCAAAAAGGACTGGCTATCAAAGCCTTAGGTGAATTGGATAATGAGACCTTTGAAGCGAATATTGAGTTAATTGGCGATGAGACATTGATTAAAAGAGCTCGTCATGCTGTGACGGAAAACCAGCGAACACTAAAAGCGAAGGCGGCTTTAGAGGAAAATCGTTTAGAGGAATTTGGGTTGTTGTTAAATGCTTCTCATGAATCTTTGGCACATGATTATGAAGTGACAGGGATTGAATTGGATACCTTGGTTTATGCGGCTCAAAAACAACCAGGAGTTTTAGGTGCCCGCATGACAGGTGCTGGTTTTGGTGGCTGTAGCATCGCTTTGGTCAAAGAAAGTAAGTTGGATCATTTTATTAAGGAAGTCGGTGAAGCCTATCAAGAGGCCATCGGCTACCAGGCAGATTTTTATAAAGCATTGATTCACGATGGTGCAGGCAAACTATCGTAGTTATTTGACAGGTAATTTGGTAAAATGGATGAGGTAAGATGGGTCTTATTGAATAAAATGACTGATACAAAGAAAGTGGGATATTAATGACAATTTTAGTATTGGGTGGAGCAGGTTATATCGGCTCCCATGCAGTGGATCAATTAATTGAAAAAGGCTATGATGTAGCGGTGATCGATAATTTACTGACAGGCCATAAGGCGGCTGTTCATCCCAAGGCGCGCTTTTATAAAGGGGATATTCGTGACAAAGAGTTTATGCAAGAGGTGTTTGCTAAAGAGACGGTTGAAGGAGTTATCCATTTTGCAGCCAGTTCTCTTGTTGGCGAGTCTGTGGAAAACCCCTTGAAATATTTTAACAATAATGTTTATGGCACTCAAATTTTATTGGAAGTAATGGCCGAGTTTGCTGTTAAGAAAATTGTCTTTTCATCTTCCGCCGCTACCTATGGTGAGACTAAGGAGAACCCGATAAAAGAAACGACAGCAACGAATCCAGAGAGTCCTTATGGTGAAACCAAATTAATGATGGAAAAAATGATGAAATGGACGGATGTGGCACATGGCATCAAATACGTGGCCTTGCGTTACTTCAATGTAGCGGGAGCAAAACTGGATGGCAGTATTGGTGAAGATCACAAGCCAGAAACCCATCTGGTGCCAATTATTTTGCAAACGGCCTTAGGTCAACGCGCTGAAATTACGGTTTTTGGTGAAGACTATGAGACGCCAGATGGGACTAACATCCGTGATTATGTTCATGTGGTTGACTTGTGTAATGCTCATATTTTAGCCTTGGAGTATTTGGCTAAGGAAGAGACGAGTAATATCTTTAATCTAGGTAGTAGTGAAGGTTTTTCTGTTAAGCAGATGATTGAAGCGGCTCGAAAAGTCACTGGGAAAGAAATACCAGCTAAAATAGGTCCACGTCGGGCAGGTGATCCTGCTAGCTTGGTAGCGTCTGCTGCCAAAGCTCAGGAGCTATTAGGGTGGCGTCCTGAACATACCAATGTGGACACAATTTTTGAATCAGCTTGGCAGTGGCATCAAGCTCATCCAGCTGGGTATGACGATTAGAAAGGGGAGAGTAGTGTGTCTGTTAGTCAATTAGTTGAAGAATATACGACTCTCGCCATTCGCTCAGGTGGTTGGATGGAAATGGATCGACTATATTTACGTAATCGCCTGTTAAGTTTGATTGGTGAGAGTGAATTTTTAGGAGCGGAACGAGCCGAACCTAGAGCTGGACTGGAATTATTGGATGCATTAGTTGAAGTGGGAATCAGCAATCAGGTTACAGGCGATTCGCTTCCGGAACGTGAGATATTAGAAGCGAAAATTGGTGATTTATTGACACCACCGCCTTCCGTCGTGAACGCGTTGTTTGCAGAACGTTATGATAAGGATCCAGTTGATGCGACGGATTACTTTTTTGATATAAGTCGTCAAAATAATTACATTAAAACGAGAGAAATTGCTAGCAACATTGTGTTTCCTGTTGAGACAGAGTATGGTGAATTAGAAATTACCATTAATTTATCTAAGCCGGAAAAGGATTCCAAACAGATTGCCTTAGAGAAATCGACACCCTCTGCTAACTATCCTAGATGCATGCTGTGCATGGAAAATGAGGGATACGAGGGGCGTTTGAATTATCCGGCGCGAACGAATCATCGTTTGATTCGGATGAACATTGAAGGCGAAAGTTGGGGACTTCAATATTCCCCTTATGCCTATTATAACGAGCACAGTATTTTCTTGTCGGAAGAACATCGGCCAATGGTTATTAGCCAAGATACCTTTAAGCGTTTGTTAACAATTGTTGAAATTTTTCCTCATTATTTTGTAGGGTCTAATGCGGACCTCCCGATAGTTGGCGGGTCTATTTTATCTCACGATCACTATCAGGGTGGAAGGCACACTTTTGCAATGGCCAAAGCGCCCATAGAGACGGAAATTGCTTTGCCACTCTTTAAAGAAGTGAGTGGAGGTATTGTTAAATGGCCAATGTCTGTGATTCGCCTCCAAAGTAATAATAAACAACAGTTGATTCAAGCTTCTTATTATATTTTGGAGCAATGGAAACAGCATTCAAATGAGGGCCTTGGAATTCAGGCGTTTTCCGAAGATGGAACCCCTCATCATACGATTACCCCGATTGCTCGTCGAGTGGATGAGTTATACGAGCTGGATTTAGTGTTGCGAGACAATAATGTTTCCTCAGAACATCCTGAGGGGATTTTCCATCCTCATCATGATGTACAACACATAAAAAAAGAAAACATCGGATTAATTGAAGTCATGGGATTAGCTGTTTTACCGCCCCGATTAAAAGAAGAATTATTAGAAGTGGAGCGTTATTTATTAGGGCACGAAAATCACATGGCGGAGTATCATTTACCTTGGGCCGAAGAGTTAAAATCTCGTTTAACTATCAGTGCGGATTCGATTCACCAACAGGTTTTGCAAGAAGTCGGCTTGATATTTGCTAGAGTATTGGAAGATGCTGGAGTCTTTAAGCGAGATGAAGCGGGTCAAACTGGCTTCCGCCAATTTACTGATGGCTTGTAAGATGAGAAGAAAAGGAAAGGGTGAGTAAAATAGCCACAATCAAAGATATCGCAGAACGCGCAAAAGTCTCACCTGCAACTGTTTCTCGAGTCTTAAATTACGACAGTGAATTATCGGTTAGTGATGGGACGAAAAAGCGGATATTTGAAGCGGCTGAGGCGTTGAACTATACGAAACATAAGCGTCAACCTAAGTTGCATTCAGGTAAATTAGCTTTAATTCAATGGTATGAAGACCAAGAAGAATTAGAAGATTTGTATTACTTGGCCGTTCGTATGGGCATTGAGAAAAAAGCCGAGGAACTAGGTATTGAAATATTAAAAGTGACATTGGAGTCTTTGGATGAGGTGCAAGATGCAGATGGCTTGTTAGCACTTGGTAAATTCTCTTCTAAAGAAGTTGCGATGTTTGGCAAGCAAACGGACAATTTGTTATTTGTTGATTTTGATGCCATGGCATTTGGCTTTGATTCGTTGGTCGTGGATTTTAACCAAGGCGTGACTGCAGCCATTGATTTATTATTAAGTAAAGGTCATAGCAATATTGGGATTTTAGCAGGGGTTGAGCGGACCAAGTCAGAAAAAGAACGGATTTCTGATAAGCGACTGGCTTATTTTCGCGAAAAATTGTTGCAAGAAAATCTGTATCATGACGAATTTGTCTGGGAAAGTGATTTTTCCGTCGATGGTGGATTCAAAAAAATGCAAGAGTTGTTGGAACTTGAGGTGACCTTGCCGACTGCATTGTTTGTCTCGAACGACGCCATGGCGATTGGTGTTATTCGGGCATTGCAAGAGGCGGGGAAACGAGTGCCGGAAGACATAAGTATCATTGGTTTCAATGATATTAGTGTGGCGAAATATCTATCACCGGCCTTAACTACTGTTAAAGTTTACACAGAGTGGATGGGTGAATTAGCGGTGCAAACTATTTTAGAATCATTACAGCAGGAGGCGCCTGTTCCTAAAAAAATCACGATTGCTTCAGAGTTAGTTGAACGCCAATCGGTACAAACAATTTAATTTTCGAGACGTGAGAAGCCAATTCTTGCGTCTTTTTTCTCTTAACCGATGTTATTATGGAAAATATCAAAAGTGGACTAATGTGACCTTATTTTAGGTAAAGGGAATTGGCTGAAGACAATAAAGAGCGTGATTCATGGTAAAATAAGGCGAAGAGTATAATGGGAGGAATGAGGTAAGCTTATGGAGATGACAAATATGTTAACTGCTACGACCCGTAGCGAGCTACGGCAGTGGTTGGTCGAAAATAGTGATAGTGAAAAAGAGTGTTGGGTGAGAGCCACAGTTAAGTCAAAGGAAGAGACTCTGCGCTATTTAGATGTGGTAGAAGAAGCCCTGTGTTTTGGTTGGATTGATAGTACTAAAAAGAAGGTTGAAGGTCAAGTGTTTCAGCGTCTGTCGCCTCGAGGCAAACGAAGCCTATGGACTGAGTTAAATAAAGAACGGGTGAGACGATTGAGAAAGTTGGGACTAATGACGGAAAAAGGTGAAGCTGTCCTGCCTGAAATGTCTTTAGCCGCTTTTGTTGTGGATCCAATCATTGAAGAACGGTTGCAAATGGAAGGTCTTGATCAACTTTTTTCAGAATTCCCAACGCTCTATCAAAAAATCAGAATTGATACCATTCAAAGTTACAAGAAAGATCGGCTCCTTTTTGATAAACGTTTAGATAAATTGGTTGAACAAACCCGCGCTAATAAGATGTACGGTGCCTGGCATGACGAAGGCCGTCTACTGGACTACTAGGGTTTAGTTAGAAAAGTTTAATGGGGAAGTCATGGCTGATTATTGGCAATGACTTTTTACTGTTTATTCAGAATGTGCTACAATAGTCAAGAATTCATAGTGAAGGAATGGGATAAATGAAAGTGTTAGCTATTGATACATCTAATCAAGCTTTGGCTGTGGCAATCTGTGAGAATGATCAAGTGATTGGCCAGTATTTAGGGACAACTAATCGTAATCATAGTTTAGTATTAATGCCGGCAATTGATTTTTTAATGAAAGAAAATAAAATTAGTCCTAAAGAGCTAGACAGAATTATTGTAGCAGAAGGGCCAGGCTCCTATACAGGCTTACGGATTGGGGTCACAACGGCTAAGACCCTGGCGTGGACCTTGGGGATTGATTTAGTGGGTGTCTCAAGTTTGGCGGCACTGGCTGCCAATTCGGTTGATTTTAGCGGGTATATTGTGCCCTTATTCAACGCTCGTCGAGAAAATGTTTATACAGGAGTGTATCAGTGGCAAGAGGGCAAGCTGATTTCAATCATGGCAGATCGTCACGTGGCATTAGCTTCTTGGCTTGAAGAGTTGCAGCAATTAGATGGAAAATTGCGTTTTGTTGGAACAGATGTGGCTGCTTTTAAAGAAAGCTTAATTGAGGTGTATCCGGAAAGTGTCAGTGAACAGTGGCTGATAAATGAAGTGAATGGTCTTAGTTTGGCCAAGCTGGGCATAGAGGTGAAGCCAGTCCTTCCCATTGAGTCATTTGTGCCAAAGTATTTAAAGTTAGTAGAAGCGGAAGAAAATTGGTTGGCGAATCATGACGAACAGAGGGAAAGCTATGTCGAAAAAATCTAATTTTTTTGATAAGGTACGCGTCTTGTTTACGAAACAAATTGTCTACTTACCGAAGGAGATAGACTATCTGGATGAACCTTACTTGATTCGAGAAGTGAAATATACTGATATTCGTCATTTAATCGCCATTGAAAAAGAAGTATATGAAGGGGAAGTCCCTTGGGGCAAAACGGCTTTTTTATCGGAGTTAAATGGACCTCAAGCTGTTCTTTATCTCTTGGTGGAATACGATCAAGAGGTAGTGGCTTTTATTGGTACCCGCTTTGATGATGAAGATGGCCATATTACCAATATTGCGGTGTCAAAGGAATTTCAAGGACGGGGGCTTGCAACCACATTGCTGACGGAAGTGAAAGAGGCGTCTATGAAAAGTGGTTATGAATCATTATCATTGGAAGTGAGAGTGAGTAATATGGACGCCCAACGGCTTTATCGACGATTTGGTTTTGTGTCTCGTTCGGTGAAAAAACGTTATTATCACAGCAATAACGAAGATGCTCTCGATATGTTTTATCGTTTTGAGGAAAGCGAATGATTCGTTATAAAGAAGACTATGATAAGCATGTATTAGCAGAACGACTGTGGGAATTAAGTCAAGAGGCCTTTGATTACGGTTCACCTTGGCAGGTAGCCCAATTTTTAGCAGATATTGAAAATCCTAGTAGTTATTACTTATTGGTTGAAAAAGAATCTAAAATAGTAGCCTATCTGATTTTTCATTTAGTATTAGATGAGGCTGAAGTAATCAATATCGCCGCTATTCCGGCGTATAAAGGAAAGAACCTGGCGCAGGAGTTATTAAGTCAAGGATTGTCTAAAATGGCTTTTTTAGGGATACGTATAGTTTTCTTGGAGGTTAGAGAAACTAATTATCCCGCTATTGGGCTCTATCTAAAAGTGGGCTTTAAAGAAATCGGTCGACGAAAAGCCTATTATCATCAGCCAAAAGAAGATGGCCTGGTTATGTCTTGGGAAGCAAGTGACTAGGAGCAAATCGAAAATAACAGTAAGAAGCTTTAAACAGTAGGGAGTATAGTGATGAGTATTTTTAAGAAGAAACGTAAATTGATCTTAGCAATTGAAAGCAGTTGTGATGAAACCAGTGTTGCAGTGATAGAAGATGGTGACAGTATTTTATCGAATATTGTGGCGTCGCAAATATTAAGTCATAAACGGTTTGGTGGTGTTGTACCGGAAGTGGCCAGTCGTCACCATGTTGAGCAAATAACATGGTGCATGGAAGAAGCCTTACTGGAAGCAGAGGTGAAAACTGAAGAATTAAGCGCAGTTGCTGTAACAGAGGGCCCCGGACTGGTCGGGGCTTTACTGATTGGTATTACAGCAGCTAAAGCATTTGCATGGGCCAATGACTTACCGTTGATTCCTGTCAATCACATGGCGGGGCATATTTACGCAGCAAGTTTTGTGAAGCCTTTGGTATTTCCAATGATGGCCTTATTAGTAAGTGGTGGTCATACAGAATTAGTCTATATGAAAGAGCACGGATCCTACGAGATTATTGGAGAGACTCGAGATGACGCGGCTGGTGAGGCCTATGACAAAGTTGGTCGCGTGTTGGGATTGGCTTATCCCAGTGGCAAAGAATTGGATGAATTGGCTCACCAGGGACAGGATACCTTTGATTTTCCACGGGCCATGATGCGCGAAGCTAATTTTGATTTTAGCTTTAGTGGGCTTAAAAGTTCGTTTATCAACCGTGTCCATAACGCAGAACAAAAAGGAGAGGCCTTAGATCGACTTGATTTGGCGGCCAGTTTTCAAGCTAGTGTGGTGGAGGTGCTAGTGTCAAAAACCATACGAGCCTGTCAAGAATACGAGGTTAAACAATTGGTGATGGCTGGTGGCGTGGCTGCGAATCAAGGATTGCGGGCGGCGCTTTCCCGAGAGGTAGCAGAAGTGCTTCGAGATGTTGACCTAATCGTTCCTCCATTGCGCTTGTGTGGCGACAATGCAGCCATGATTGGAGCAGCAGCTTTTGTGGCGGCTGAAAAAGGACAGATTGCTGACTTGTCTTTAAACGCTGATCCTAGCTTAGTTTTAGAATAACGGAACTGTCTGCCATTTTTTTGGTTAGATTGGCGAAATATCTTAATGATAAAAATTAAAAACCTCTTCCAAAAGACTTGAAAAGTTTTGATGGCTAGGTTATACTGTTAAAGGTTCTGTTAATAAAGCAGAATCAACTAAACCACATCTTAAGGGATGCGTGGAGCGGTGCTCTAGTTCACTAGAGTTCTTCACACAGTAGAACTTAAGAGAGGAAAATACAAACCAAACTGGAGGAAACACAACATGGCAGTAATCTCAATGAAACAGCTATTAGAAGCTGGTGTACATTTTGGACACCAAACTCGTCGCTGGAACCCGAAAATGAAGAAATACATCTTTACAGAAAGAAACGGTATCTACATCATCGACTTACAAAAAACGGTACGTCTTGCTGATGATGCATACAACTACATGAAGAACGTTGCTGAAGATGGCGGAGTTGCTTTATTCGTAGGAACTAAAAAACAAGCTCAAGAAGCAATTAAAGATGAAGCAATCCGCGCTGGTCAATACTATGTAAACCACCGTTGGTTAGGCGGAACTTTAACTAACTGGGACACAATCCAAAAACGTATTTCACGTTTGAAAGAAATCAACAAAATGGAAGAAGACGGTGTATTCGACGTTCTTCCTAAAAAAGAGGTTGCTGGTTTAAACAAACAACGCGACCGTCTTGAAAAATTCCTAGGTGGTATCGCTGATATGCCTAGAATTCCTGACGTTATCTTTATTGTTGACCCTCGTAAAGAACGTATTGCAGTACAAGAAGCTCACAAATTAAATATTCCAATCGTTGCAATGGTTGATACTAACTGTGATCCAGATGAGATCGATGTTGTTATCCCTTCAAACGATGACGCTATTCGTGCCGTGAAATTAATCGCTGGTAAAATGGCTGACGCAATCATCGAAGGCCGTCAAGGTGAAGATGAAGTTGTGGAAGAAACATTTGTTGCTGAAGAAGTCGTTGCAGAAGAAGCAACTTCAATCGAAGAAATCGTTGAAGTAGTTGAAGGCGACAACGCTGCAGAATAATTCTTAAAACTGAAACTGTCTCAAAGGCTATTGATCCGTTGGCGAAACTAAGTAGCCCAGACCTCCTTTGAGGCAGTTTTTTTAAAATGACAATCAAGGTATATAATAACTAGGAGGTAACAAGATAATGGCAAAAATTAGTGCTGCTATGGTAAAAGAATTACGTGACGCAACAGGCGTTGGAATGATGGACGCTAAACGCGCTTTAGTTGAAGTAGATGGTGACATGGACAAAGCGGTTGATTACTTAAGAGAAAACGGTATGGCGAAAGCTGCTAAAAAAGGCGATCGTATTGCTGCTGAAGGTTTAGCTAACGTTTATATCGCTGGTAATGTGGCGGCTATTGTTGAAGTTAACTCTGAAACAGATTTCGTTGCAAAAAATGACATGTTCCAAGCTTTAGTGAAAGAAATTGCTCAATTAGTTGCTGAAAACAAACCAGCTAATATGGAAGAAGCGTTGGCAATCGAAACACCAAACGGCACAATTGAAAACATTGTGTTAGAAGCAACAACTAAAATTGGCGAAAGAATTAGCTTCCGTCGTTTTGCAGTAGCTGAAAAAACAGACAATCAAGCTTTTGGTGCTTATTTACATAATGGTGGTACAATCGTTGCGTTAGTAACCTTAGATGGTACTACTGACGAATCTGTAGCGAAAGATGTTGCGATGCACGTTGCAGCAATCAATCCTCGTTTCGTAACACGTGAAGATGTGCCTGCTGAAGTCTTAGAGCATGAAAAAACAGTTCTAACGGAACAAGCATTAAATGAAGGTAAACCAGCTAACATCGTTGAGAAAATGGTAGGCGGACGCTTACAAAAATTCTTGGCTGAAATTAGTCTAGTTGACCAACCATTCGTTAAAGATCCTGATACGACTGTTGCTAAATATGTAGCAACTAAAAACGCGACTGTTAAATCATTCGTTCGTTTTGAAGTTGGCGAAGGTATCGAAAAACGTGAAGAAAACTTTGCTGATGAAGTGAAGAACCAAATGAAATAAATAACTGTCAGATTTAGTTGGACAGTTGGGGACGCAACTGTTATGGTTTGCGCTCCCTTTTTTTAGGCAATTTTGGCTATGGTCGTAAACGAACAATTAGGCAAGGCTATGATATTGGCTGCTTGAAAGTTTGAAAAGTGAGCTCTTATGAGTGTTCTTTTGTTGAAAGTTAATGAGTATTGAGAATTTTTAACTGGAAGCCAGATAGAACATGTTCGGAATCGGTAAACTGTGATAAAATAAGGTAGTAGGAAAACGGAGGTAATATTGATGGTTGAACCTAAATATAAACGAGTTATTTTGAAAGTAAGCGGTGAAGCACTTGCCGGTGATGCTGGCTTTGGCATTAAACCCCCAACAATTGAAGAGATTGGTAAAGAAATAAAAGAAGTTCACGAATTAGGCATTGAGATTGCCATTGTTGTTGGTGGAGGAAACATTTGGCGTGGAACGATTGGCGCTGAAATGGGAATGGAACGTGCTCAAGCGGATTACATGGGGATGTTAGCTACTGTAATGAACGCCCTGGCTCTACAAGATACCTTGGAAAATCTAGGTGTGCCAACTCGAGTTCAAACGTCAATTGACATGCGTCAAATTGCTGAACCGTACATTCGCCGTCGTGCGGTTCGTCATTTAGAAAAAGGCCGTGTCGTAATCTTCGCAGCAGGTACTGGTAACCCGTACTTCTCTACGGATACAACAGCCGCTTTAAGAGCAGCTGAGATTAATGCTGATGTTATTTTAATGGCTAAAAACAATGTAGATGGGGTTTATTCATCTGATCCTAAGCATAATGCAGATGCAACGAAATTTACTGAATTAACTCATTTAGACGTTATTTCAAAAGGGTTAGCGGTCATGGATTCAACAGCAAGTTCTTTAAGTATGGATAATGATATTCCACTGGTTGTCTTTAATTTAAACCAACGAGGCAACATTAAGCGAGTTTGTTTAGGTGAGAATATCGGCACAACAGTAAGGGGGAAATAAACAATGGTTAAAGAGATTTTAGATTCAGCTAAAGAGAGAATGGTCAAAGCAGAAGAGAGTTTAAGTCGCGAATTAGGTCAATTGAGAGCTGGGCGTGCTAATGCTAGTTTATTGGACCGTGTACAAGTGTTATATTATGGAGCGCCAACGCCATTAAACGCTTTAGCGTCAATTACGATTCCAGAAGCACGTGTTTTGATGATTACGCCTTTCGATAAAAATTCAATTGAAGACATCGAAAAAGCAATTAATCAAAGTGATATCGGTATTACGCCAGCTAACGATGGTAACGTTATTCGTTTGGTGATTCCGCAATTAACGGAAGATCGTCGTAAGGATTTAGCGAAGGAAGTTGGCAAGTATGCTGAAAATGCTAAAGTTGCTGTTCGTAATATTCGTCGCGATGCGATTGATGAATTGAAGAAAAAAGAAAAAGCAAAAGATATTTCTGAAGACGAATTGCGCACTTATGAAAAAGAAGTCCAAGAGTTAACAGATAACAGCACAAAATCAATCGATAAGATTACTGTTGCAAAAGAAACGGAATTATTAGACGTTTAATAATTCCGGCCTGGTTTGCGACCAAAGTATAGAGGAGCCTCCCGACAAACCAATTGGTTTACTAGGAGGTTTTTTTATTTGCTAATCCAGTGGACAGAATTTAGTGTTACTGCAAAGTAGACTGGCTTACTCGATAATCAATGAGTTTGAGAGGGGAAAGAGTTTTCTAAGTCTTCTTTAAGGTGAATCGAATAGAACAGTCGATTGCTATAAAAGGGATTTAAGGATCAACTTTTTTTGTGGTTTGAGTAAAGAATTTAAATTATTATTTAAATTTACCCGTTAATTAGTGAGAAATCGCCGATAATCCGCTCTTTTAATAGGATTTTGTTGTTTATTTTGCTACAATGATAAAGACTAGAAAGTTTGTAAAGGGAGGCTTATGATGTTTCGTTTATTTCCTCAAAAAGAAAAGTACATCAATGCTAATACTGAATGGACTCTCGATCATGAGGGAGACATTCCAGCCCATGTAGCAGTTATTATGGATGGTAATGGCCGTTGGGCGCAAAATCGTCGTTTACCACGGATAGCCGGCCATAAAGAGGGCATGAACAATGTAAAAAAAATAACCAAGAAAGCCAGCCGCTTGGGAGTGAAAGTTTTAACACTTTATGCTTTTTCAACGGAAAATTGGAAACGACCGACAGATGAAGTTGATTATTTAATGCAATTACCTGTGGAATTTTTTGATGCTTTTGTGCCTGAGTTAATCGCTGAAAATGTTAAGGTCAATGTGATGGGATATGTTGAGTTTCTGCCAGCACATACCAAAAAAGCGGTGGCTGAAGCCATGGAACAAACCAAAAATAACACAGGTATGATTTTGAATTTTGCTTTAAATTATGGCAGTCGAGCTGAGATTTTGACCGCTGTAAATGAGTTGGTTGCTCAAGCAGTAGCAGGTGAACTGGTGACCGAGGTGACGGAAGAACTATTTTCGGAGCATTTGATGACGGCGTCTCTAGGTCATGACTTGCAAGATCCGGATCTCTTGATTAGAACGAGTGGGGAAGAGCGCATCAGTAATTTCTTATTATGGCAGATTGCTTATAGCGAGCTGTTCTTTACAGACGCTTTATGGCCTGATTTTGACGAAGAACATTTGGAACAGGCTTTGGCTTCATATCAACACCGTAATCGACGTTTTGGCGGGTTAACTGAGACGTCAGATAGCGAAAATGTTACATCGAAAGAAGGAGAAAGCTAGTTATGAAGCAACGTGTTATTACAGCAGTTGTCGCCCTGGCATTATTTATTCCAGTTATTATCTATGGCGGCTTTGCCATTCAATTAACCGCAGCAGCTTTGGCTGTCGTTGGTGTTTATGAATTGTTTAAAATGAAGGGGCTGCAATTAGTCAGTTTTGAGGGCATTTTGGCCGCTTTAGGAGCGGTTGCTCTGGTCTTGCCAAGAGAGGTTTGGTTTTTCTTTTTACCCGAGAAGTCAGACACCTATATCTTATTTTATGTCTTGATGATGGTATTGTTAACGGCTGCCGTTTTTTCTAAAAACACTTATACCTTTGATGAAGCGGCCTTTCCGGTACTGGTTAGTTTATATGTGGGAATGGGCTTCAAAAGTTTTCTATTGGCCCGTGGGACAACAGCAGATTTAACGATACTGATGTACGGTTTACTAGTGGTTTGGAGTACGGATATAGGCGCCTATATGATTGGCCGCCAGTTAGGGAAACGTAAGTTAGCGCCGGCGATTTCACCTAATAAAACCTTAGAAGGTTCTCTTGGTGGCGTGGTTTCTGCAGTTGTGGTGGCAGCGATATTTTTCATCTTTTATCCGGCTCAAAAGTATTTTGGTTATGAGATGTGGGTAATGTTGTTGTTCACCGTGATATTTTCAATGGTCGGGCAAATGGGTGATTTAGTTGAGTCTGCCTTTAAACGCCATTATGGTGTCAAGGATTCAGGAACAATTTTACCGGGCCATGGCGGTATTTTAGATCGTTTTGACAGCATGTTATTTGTCTTTCCAGTGATGCATCTCTTAGGCATCTTTTAAATGTGGGATAGCACCTTAGCTGAGAAGTGCTGGAACCTTTTGTTCCAGCCTTCTTTTGTCTGTTTAAAGCGCAATTTTAGAGTAGGAGGCTGAGTATGAAACAAATCTGTTTATTAGGGGCGACTGGCTCCATCGGAACCAGTGCCCTTGAAGTCATAACCGCTTATGCTGAACACTTTCAATTAGTCAGCTTTTCTTTTAATCAAAACATCACCCTTGGTCGACAGTTAATAAAGCAGTTTAATCCTTTGTATGTGGCTGTGGGGACTGAGGCGATTGCCAGTACCTTGCAGATGGAATTTCCTCATGTGAGTTTTGGCTATGGTGTTGAGGGGCTGATTGAAGCGGCAACCCTTTCTGAGGTTGAGTTGGTGTTGACTGGGATTATGGGCAGCGTTGGCTTAGAACCGACCTTAGCGGCCATTGAAGCTCGTAAAGAAATCGCCTTAGCTAATAAAGAAACCTTGGTTATGGGGGGCGAATTAGTCATGGCGGCGGCAGCTGAAAAACAGGTCAGAATTTTACCAGTTGATAGTGAGCATTCGGCAATTTTTCAATGCCTAGAGGGACAACCTAAAGAAAATGTGTCAGAATTACTAATCACAGCCTCTGGAGGGAGTTTTCGTGACTACACTCGGGAGCAACTAAAAGAGGTAACCGTCAAAGGGGCATTAAACCACCCAAATTGGGCTATGGGACCTAAAATAACCATTGATTCAGCGACCATGATGAATAAAGGGCTAGAAGTTATTGAAGCAAGATGGCTGTTTGGTCTGAATTATGATAAAATAAAAGTTGTTTTACATCGTCAAAGCATTATTCATTCAATGGTTATCATGCAGGATGGCGCTTATCTGGCTCAATTAGGGGCTAGCGACATGCGTGAACCGATTCAATATGCCTTAACTTATCCAGTGCGCTTGCCAATTAAAGAGCCGAAGCCCTTTGATTTAGCCAGGATTGGCAGTTTACAGTTTGAAGAGATGGATTTTGTGAGGTTTCCTTTATTAAAGCTTGCTTATGAGGTAGGTGAAGTAGGGGGAACGATGCCGACTGCTTTAAACGGCGCCAATGAAGTGGCTGTGGCAGCTTTCTTAGAAGGGCGCATTTCTTATTTGGATATTGAATATTATGTTCAACAGGCCGTAACTGACCATCAGGCTCAGGCAGTCGTCAGTTTGGAACAATTATTAGCAGAAGATCAACGAGTAAGACAGAGTGTATACAATAAAATAAAGGAAGGAGAGCGCAGATGAAAACAATTTTAACATTTATATTTGTTTTTTGTGTCATTGTCATCGTTCATGAATTAGGCCATTTTCTGTTTGCTAAATGGTCAGGAATTTTAGTTCGTGAGTTTTCAATCGGTATGGGCCCAAAGCTTTTTGCTCACCGTGGTAAAGATGGCACAACCTATACCTTGCGATTACTGCCGATTGGCGGATACGTAAGAATGGCTGGAGTTGGCGAAGAAGAGGTGGAAATCACCCCTGGACAGCCGATTTCATTGGAATTAAATGACCAGCAAGTGGTTACAAGAATTAACACCAGTCATAAGGTGCAGCTCCCAAACAGTGTTCCTATTGAAGTGATTAAGTTTGACTTAGAAGAGGAACTATATATTACGGGATATGTTAACGGAGATGAGCAGCAGGAAACTCGCTACAGTGTGGATCATGATGCCTCGATTATTGAAGGAGATGGTACGGAGGTACGTATCGCCCCTAAAGACGTCCAATTCCAGTCGGCTAAGTTATATAAACGTTTCTTGACAAATTTCGCTGGACCATTATTTAATTTTATTTTAACCTTTGTTATTTTCACGATTGTGATGTTTATGCAAGGTGGGTTAACAGAGACGGATCCTAGTAATCTGATTGGTGGCGTGGTTCAAGGTGGCGTCGCAGATGAAGCTGGTGTCAAGCCAGGTGATCGGATTGTTGAAATTGACGGCCAAAAAACAGCTAGCTTTGAAGATATTGTAACGGCTGTCGAAGCAAATAAAGATAAAAAGGTTGAGGTTGTCGTTGAGCGCGAAGGACAAGAAAAAGTTCTAAGCATGACACCTAAAAGTGAAAAGCTCAAAGATGGCAGTTCAACTGTTAGAATTGGGATTAATAGTGGTTCTAAATTTACCGAGTTGAGTTTTGGTGGCAAGATACAAGCGGCTGTAGCTAAAACGATTGCCAGCGCTACGGTTTTAATAGTCGCCGTGAAAGATTTGATTTTTGGTTTTAGTTTAAATAAACTAGGTGGCCCTGTCATGATTTTCCAAATATCCTCACAAGTTGCCAATGAAGGACTTATTGTTATTCTAAACTTTATGGCCATGTTGAGCATTAACTTGGGAATTATGAATCTATTGCCAATTCCGGCTTTAGATGGTGGGAAAATTGTCTTAAACATTGTTGAAGGGATTCGACGTAAACCATTAAGCCCTGAAAGTGAAGGGAAGATTACAATTGTTGGGTTTGCTTTTATCATGATTTTAATGGTCCTAGTGACTTGGAATGATATTATGCGTTTTTTCTTTAGGTAAAAAGTTAGAGTTGGAAAAGGAGATTTTTTTTTATGAAACAGTCAAAAATGTTAATTCCCACATTGCGGGAAGTTCCAAGTGATGCTGAAGTTGTCAGTCATCAGATGTTACTTAGAGCGGGGTATATTCGTCAAGTAACCAGTGGTGTTTACAGTTATTTGCCATTGGCGAATCGAGTGTTGGAAAAGATCAAGCAGATTATGCGAGAAGAATTTGAAGCGATTGAAGCAGTAGAAATGTTAATGCCAGCGATTGTGCCTGCTGAATTATGGGAAAAATCAGGTCGTTACGAAACGTATGGGCCGCTATTGATGAAATTACAAGACCGTCATCATCGTGATTTTATCATGGCACCCACTCATGAAGAAACCTTCGCTGAGTTGATAAAAAATGAAATTGCCTCATATAAACGTCTACCTCTGTCCTTGTATCAAATACAAACGAAATACCGTGATGAAAAACGTCCTCGTTATGGTCTGTTAAGAGGTCGAGAATTTATTATGAAAGATGGCTACTCATTCCATGCCACCGATGAAAGTTTGGATGAAGGCTATCGTTTATACGATAAGGCTTATACACGTATTTTTGAACGTTGTGGGTTAGATTTCCGTGGAATTATCGGTGACGGTGGTGCCATGGGTGGCAGTGATTCTAAAGAATTTATGGCAATCGCTGATATTGGTGAAGACACAATTTGCTATTCATCTGAAAGCGACTATGCGGCGAATTTGGAGATGGCGACGAGCCTTTATACACCGCCAAATACTCATGCGTCAATTTTAGAAAAAGAAAAGGTGGCCACACCTAATGTGGAAACGATTGACCAAGTGGTGAATTTCTTTGATAAAGGTGCGCAACACACCATTAAATCTGTCCTTTTTACAGCAGATGGTGAGTTAGTAATGGCGCTTGTTAGAGGTGACCATGAAGTCAATGACGTTAAATTAAAAAATTACTTAAAAGCTGATTTCTTAGAGCCCGCAACCCCAGAAGAAGCGTCAGACGTTTTTGGGGCGGAATTTGGCTCAATCGGACCAGTTGATTTGCCAGAAGGTGTTAAATTAGTGGCGGATTTGTACGTGCAAGATTTACAAAATGCAATTACAGGTGCCAATGAGACTGGTTTCCATTTGACCAATGTGAATCCAGGTCGAGATTTCGAACCGGTTGCTTATGAAGATTTACGTTTTGTCCAAGAGGGTGATCCGTCTCCTGATGGTGAAGGGGTACTGCAATTTACCCAAGGTATAGAAATTGGGCATATCTTTAAATTAGGGACTCGTTACAGTGAGACTATGGGGGCGACGGTTTTAGATGAAAACGGTCGTGATATCCCGGTCATTATGGGCAGTTATGGAATCGGCGTTAGTCGTTTAATTTCAGCGATAGTGGAACAAAACGCTGATGAAAATGGCATGAACTGGCCTAAGGGAATTGCGCCATTTGATTTACATTTGGTGCCGATTAACTTAAATGATGAGTACCAAATGAAGCTAACAAAAGAAATTGAAGATGTGATGCTTCAAGCGGGTTACGATGTGTTAGTAGATGACCGTAAAGAGCGGCCAGGCGTTAAGTTTAAAGACGCCGATTTAATTGGTTTGCCAATTAGAATTACGATTGGTAAAAAAGCGGTAGACGGTATTGTGGAAGTTAAGATTCGCCAAACGGGTGAAACCCTTGAAGTTCGCAAAGACGAGTTGACAAGTACCTTGAGTATTTTGTTAAATCCTGAAACCAACGACTAGTTGATTGGAAAAATAGCTCAAAAAAGAGTATAATAGAAATGTAAAAGAGGCACCTCAGCAATTCTTTTGTTGAGTGTCTCTTTCGTTTAAATAAGCAGTTTATACTGGGCCTGCGGAAGATTAGGGTCTAGTTGATTGTTTTATGTACGGCACACAGCTTAATAAAGTTTTTCAAGGAGGTTATAGCGTGTCATTAAATCCGCAAGAATTATTTGCCAAACTAGTTGACCAGATGAATTTAGATGAAACCACTAGACATGATTCTCTGATTCGTCAGGGACAAGTTGAAAAAGTGATTGTCCATAAACAAAGTCGCGTCTGGGAATTTTATTTACGTTTTCCGGAAATTTTGCCGATTAACTTATATTCGCTACTTAGCCAAAAATTGACAATGGCATTTGAGTCCATTGCCACTATTCGCATGCACATTTTAGCGACTGACTCTACCTATACAGATGATCAGTTAAAAGATTATTGGGCCTTAGCTGTTAGTAACGCTCAGTGTAATAAAGCGATTGTCAATGGTGCTCTTAAGGATCAACTACCCTTTATAGATGAGGATCGGATTGTTATTTTGGTCGATAATGAAGGGGTTCTTGGCTACTTAAAACAGCAGTATTTGCCAGCTGTTGAATTGGCCTATCAGGAGTTTGGTTTCCCCCGCATTAGAATCGATCCCCGTGTTAATGAGCAGAAGGCGGAAGAAAACCGCAAAGCTTTTGCGGCTCGCCAACAGGAGCAGCAGGAGAAGATGATGGAAGAGGCTGCGGCCGCGATTGAAAAGAACGAGCAGCTAAAGGAAAAGAAAAAGACCGAAGCACCTGCCCTTGAAGGACCCGTTCAAATGGGTCGCCAAATTAATAACGATGAGCCAATTATGCCGATGAGCGCGATTATTGACGAAGAGCGCAGTGTGGTAATTGAAGGCTTTGTCTTTGATGTGGAAGTCCGAGATTTGAGATCAGGACGTCAAATCCTCGTCGTCAAGTTAACGGATTATACCTCTTCATTTGCTGTTAAGAAATTCTCTAATGGGGCTCAAGATGAGGCCGTCTTTGCGGCGATTAAAAAAGGTAGCTGGTTACGTGTTCGCGGCAGCGTCCAAGAAGACACCTTCATGAAAGACTTGGTTATGAATGGCCGGGATTTGATGGAGGTCAAAAAAGCCGGACGAAAAGATTTAGCTCCTGAAGGTGAAAAGCGGGTTGAATTACATCTCCATACGAATATGAGCACCATGGACGCGGTCAAAAGCGCCACTGACTTGGTGACGCAGGCGGCTAAGTGGGGCATGCCTGCAGTAGCAATTACCGATCATGCTGGTGCACAAGCTTTCCCCGATGCTCATAGTGCTGGAAAGAAGCACGGCATTAAGATTTTATATGGAATAGAAGCCAATGTGGTGGATGATGGGGTTCCGATTGCTTATAATTCCCGTCACATCGAGTTAACTGATGCGACTTATGTAGTCTTTGACGTTGAGACCACGGGATTGTCGGCTGTTTACGATACGATTATTGAGTTGGCAGCTGTTAAAATGCACAAAGGGAATGTCATCGACACCTTTGAGCAATTTATAAACCCAGGTCATCCTCTGTCACAGACGACCATTAACCTAACAGGTATTACTGACGACATGGTTCGCAATTCCAAATCGGAAGAAGAAGTGTTAAAGATGTTCCGAGAATTTTGTGAAGAAGATATATTAGTTGCTCATAATGCCAGTTTTGATATGGGGTTCTTAAATACCAGTTATGAAAAGTATGATATTCCTGAAGCGCCTAATTCGGTAATTGATACTTTGGAATTATCGCGCTTCTTGCATCCTGACTGGAAGAGTCACCGGTTGAATACGATCGCTAAAAAATATGGCGTCGGCTTGGAACAACACCATAGAGCCGTTTATGATTCAGAAACAACGGGACATTTGTGTTGGATTTTCTTGAAAAAGGCCAAAGACGAGCACAATATTCATTTCCACGATGAATTTAATGAGCATGTCGGTGAAGGGGATTCTTATAAACGGGCCCGCCCATTCCATGCAACAGTGATGGCCACGACACAAGCAGGCTTAAAGAATTTATTTAAACTAATTTCCATGTCTAATATCGATTTTTATTATCGGATTCCACGGATACCCCGTTCTCAGTTAAGCAAATTACGTGAAGGTTTGGTCATTGGATCAGCTTGTAGCGGTGGTGAGATTTTTGAAGCGATGATGCAAAAGGGAATTGAAGAAGCTAAAAAACGTGCTAAGTTCTACGATTACATCGAGATTATGCCAAAACCAGTGTATGCTCATCTACTTGAACAAGAGTTAGTTAAAAATGAGAATGATTTGGAAGACATCATCCGTAATTTGGTTAAGATTGGCGATGAACTGGATAAACCCGTTGTGGCTACAGGAAATGTTCATTACATTGATAAGACCGATGCAATCTATCGTAAAATTTTAGTTAATTCCATGGGTGGCGCCAATCCTTTAAACCGTCATTCACTGCCAGATGTCCACTTTAGAACAACCGACGAAATGCTTAATGACTTCCAGTTTCTAGGAAGTGAGTTGGCGAAAAAAGTTGTCGTGGAAAATACGAATTTGGTGGCCAGTTGGTTTGAGGAAATTACCCCAGTT
This sequence comes from uncultured Vagococcus sp., assembly GCF_963518325.1. Lineage (NCBI taxonomy): Bacteria > Bacillati > Bacillota > Bacilli > Lactobacillales > Enterococcaceae > Vagococcus > uncultured Vagococcus sp. The sequence goes on from NZ_CAUQJB010000015.1 coordinate 72,929, forward strand.
AAAACCGATCTTTACACGCCTAAAATTGAAGGCGCGGAGCAGGAAATCACAGACTTGAGTTATAACGAAGCAAAACGTCTCTATGGCGATCCTTTACCGGAGATTGTTGAGAAACGATTGAAAAAAGAGCTGGACAGTATTATTGGGAATGGCTTCTCAGTTATTTATTTGATTTCACAAAAGCTCGTTCATAAGAGTTTGGAAAATGGTTATTTGGTTGGGTCTCGGGGATCGGTTGGTTCAAGTTTTGTGGCGACGATGACAGGGATTACCGAGGTGAACCCCTTGGCTCCTCATTACCGCTGTCCTAAATGTCAGTATACAGAATTTTTCGAAGATGGGTCGATTGGTTCTGGTTTTGATTTACCAGAAAAACAATGCCCTACCTGCGATGTGCGTCTTTTCAAAGACGGTCATGACATTCCATTTGAAACCTTTTTGGGTTTCCACGGAGATAAAGTTCCCGATATCGATTTAAACTTTTCCGGTGATTATCAGGCGAAAGCCCACGAGTACACTAAAGATTTGTTTGGTGATGAATATGTATATAAAGCTGGAACGATAGGTACCGTGGCTGATAAGACGGCTTACGGCTTTGTTAAAGGCTATGAGCGGGACAATAACATGAACTTGCGTAATGCGGAAATAGATCGTTTGGCTAAGGGCTCCACTGGTGTCAAACGGACGACAGGTCAGCATCCAGGGGGGATTATTGTTATTCCCGATTACATGGATGTCTATGATTTCACACCGATTCAATATCCAGCAGATGATCAAAATGCTGATTGGAAAACGACTCACTTTGACTTTCACTCGATTCATGATAACGTTCTGAAACTTGATATTCTGGGACATGATGATCCAACGGTTATTAGAATGCTACAGGATTTATCAGGGATTGATCCTAAAACGATCCCAACGGATGATCCAGAAGTGATGCGGATTTTCTCAGGCCCACAAGTACTAGGTGTTGAGCCTGATCAGATTTATTCGAAAACAGGATCTCTGGGCATTCCTGAATTTGGGACTAAATTTGTGCGGGGCATGTTGGAGCAGACTCACCCAACGACATTTGCTGAGTTGCTGCAAATTTCCGGTCTCTCTCATGGGACAGACGTGTGGTTAGGAAATGCAGAAGAGCTGATTCGCCAAGGGAAACAAACCTTGGCTCAAGTTATCGGTTGTCGTGATGATATTATGGTTTATTTAATTCACAACGGCTTGGAAGATGGCTTAGCTTTTAAAATAATGGAAAGCGTCCGTAAAGGAAAAGGGATTCCTGATGACTGGCAAGTGGATATGCGAGCCGCGGGCATTCAAGAGTGGTACATTGATTCATGTTTGAAAATCAAGTACATGTTCCCGAAAGCCCATGCAGCTGCCTATGTGTTGATGGCTTTACGAGTCGCTTACTTTAAAGTCTATTATCCGATTCTCTACTACGCTGCTTATTTTTCTGTCCGGGCAGATGACTTTGATTTGGTTGCCATGTCCCAAGGGAAAGAAGCGGTTAAGGCACGGATGAAAGAAATCACTGATAAAGGGTTAGAAGCTTCAACCAAAGAAAAAAATCTCTTAACAGTCTTAGAGCTGTGTAACGAGATGATTGAGCGTGGCTATAACTTTAGTATGATTGATTTATATAAATCCGATGCAGAAAATTTTGTAATTGACGGGAATACGTTGATTGCGCCATTTAGAGCTGTTCCCAGCTTAGGTGGTAACGCGGCGAAACAGATTATGATTGCAAGGGAAGAACAAGAATTCTTATCAAAAGAAGATTTGGCCAATCGGGGGAAAGTGTCCAAGACACTTATCGAGTATATGACCGAAAATGGTGTTTTGGAAGGTTTACCAGATGAAAACCAATTATCATTGTTTGATATGTTATAAAACAAAGAGGTGCCTGTCCCAGGCACCTCCTTGTTTTTATTTTTTTAGAGTTATGCTAATCAGATGGGGCTTGTTATTGATTCTAAATGGAAAGGTACTATTTGCAAGGCCGCGGCTGACGAAAAGTGTGGTGTCAGGTTTTTCAGCAAGTTGGTAAGGACCGTTTGTGTATTTAGGGAAAAATCCTTGATTAGGTGATAAGAGACCGTCGATAAAGGGGAGCCTGATTTGTCCACCATGAGCATGCCCAGAAAAAATCCCTTTGATAGGATAGATAAAAAAATGTTCAAGATATAAACTGAAATTTTCAGGATGATGGGCCAAGATAAAGGCTGGGTATTCTGAGTTAATTTTAGCTTTTTCTTCAAAAGGTAGATCAGTGATGCCATTTTTTAAGCCAATCAGTGAAATGGGCTGGCCTTTTAGATTGACGGATATGACTTGGTTTTCCAGTAAAGTAGCCTGTGAGTCTAACATTAATTTCCGCCACTCTTCATATTGTCCGCTAGTCGTCTCATGATTTCCTTCAATGACGTAAGTAGGGGCAATTTTGGCTAGTTCATTAATGACCGCTTGTATGCCTGATAGAGTCACATCTTCTGTCCGGTCGATGGTGTCACCAGTAACGAAAATGAGATCTGGTTTTTCTTTAGTTGCAGCGGCCAATAATTTTTTATGAGGGACCCGTAGACGCCCAAAATGGATGTCAGATACGTGTAAAATTCGCGCATGATTAAGAGTGTCAGGGAGAGCATCAATGGTCAAGCTTTCTTTTGTGACCTCGAGTTGGCGATTGGTCCAATAACCTAATAGACAAAACAATAAAATTAAACAGATAGTCAATAACATAATTTTCATACAACGTTCCTTCTTTCAGTCGGTGAAAAACTATTATAGCGAGTAATCGGTAAATTACCAATTCTTTTGTTGCTAATTTATATGATTATTAAGAAATTAGGCTGACTTGTTTATGAGTTTAATTAGCTAAAATACATGAAGAACAAGGGCTGACTTAAATATTTATTCAAAAAGAAGAGGTAATAGTGTATGATTAATGAATAAAGCGAAAGACTATGCAAAATGATAGGAGTGTTTTAGTTGAATACAAGGAAAATTGGTATTATAGGTGCAGGACATGTTGGCTCTCATGTTGGTTTTGCTTTGGCGACTCAAGGGGAAGTGGATGAATTGATCTTGATAGATTGTGATCAGAAAAAAGCTACAGCCCAGGCCTTGGATATATCCGATGCGGTCAGTTATTTGCCTCATCACGTTACGTCCTATGGGGGAGAGTATCAAGATTTACTAGGAGCCGATTGTGTCGTCATTTGTGTGGGACCACCTTCTGGACCTAGTGAAGACCGTCTGGACGAGTTAGAAGAGTTGGTTAGTGTTTTAGACGACGTACTGCCAAAGTTACAGGAGAGTGGCTTTGATGGCTTTATTATTAACATATCTAATCCGGCAGATGTTATTACAACGTATATTCAATCTTATTTGGAGTATCCAAAAGAAAAAATCTTAAGCACGGGCTGCGTACTGGATTCGGCACGTCTTCAAAGTCAGCTATCCAAGCTTTTGGAGGTTAACCGTCAATCAATTCAAGCTTGTTGTTTGGGGGAGCATGGCTTCTCCGCAATGATTCCTTGGTCCCATGTCACTATTAGCGGTCAACCTTTAGAGGCTTATTTAAGTGCTCAAGACTTGGCGGCACTCAATTATGAGCAGGTATTACAGGAGACAAAAGACGGTGGTTATCAAGTTTTGTTAGGGAAGGGCTCTACAGAATTTGGCATCGCCACTGCCTTGGTTGAGGTGATTAAAAGTATTTTTCACGATGAACGTAAAGTACTGCCAGTTTCTGTTTATTTAGATGGGCAATTTGGGCAAGAAGGTATTTTTGCCTCAGTGCCAGCTGTTATTGGGAAAAACGGTGTGGAACGATTAGTGGAATGGCAATTATCAACAGGAGAACAAGTGGATTTTGAGCAATCTTGTGAGATAATTCGCGGAAATTTTGCGAAAATTCACACATTTTAAGTGAAAAGCTAGAAAAAAGTTGTTGGAATCATACTTTGGTTGAGTTTTCAGAAAAAACATGATATAATATTCAAAGATTGATACTTGATGAGAGAGTGAGCGCACAACGCTCACTCTTTTTGATGGAGAAACAGATTCCCGTGAAGGAGGCGAATGGATTGAGTAGTGTAGTGGAAACTGTTACGAAGGTTGTCACGCCAATCTTAGAAGAGCAAAACTTAGAGTTAGTAGATCTAGAATTCGTGAAGGAAGGTAAAAACTGGTTTCTACGTGTCTTTATTGACAAACCGAATGGCATTGATATCGAAGAATGTGCGTTAGTTAGTGAAAAGTTAAGTGATGCGATGGATGAGATGAATCCTGATCCGATCCCACAAGCTTACTTCTTAGAAGTCTCTTCTCCTGGAGCTGAACGACCATTAAAGAAAGAAGCAGATTATGAAAATGCTGTTGGTGAATACATTCATATCTCCTTGTATACGATGGTTGAAAAGGAAAAACAATTCAACGGCACGCTAAAAGAATTAACAGCTGACGAATTGACCTTAACAGTTAAAATTAAGACAAGAGTAAAAGACATCACATTCGAACGGAAAAATATTGCCAAAGCAAGATTAGCAATTCAGTTCTAGATAAAGACAAACGGAGGCATAGTAAAATGAGTAAAGAAATGTTGAATGCCCTAGAAGCATTGGAAGTAGAAAAAGGCATTTCGAAAGAAATCGTCATCGACGCATTAGAAGCAGCATTAGTGTCTGCTTATAAACGTCACTACGGACAAGCTCAAAACGTGGAAGTTGAATTTGATCACAAAAAAGGCAATATTCATGTTTACGCAGTTAAAGAAGTGACAGAGGAAGTCATGGACTCCCAACTTGAAGTTAGCCTGAAAGAAGCGCTAGTTCTAAATGGTGCTTATGAATTAGGTGATAAGATCCGCTTTGAAGTAACCCCGAAAGATTTTGGTCGAATCGCGGCTCAAACGGCGAAGCAAGTAATTTTGCAACGTGTCCGTGAAGCTGAAAGAACGATCATTTACAATGAATTTAGCGCTTATGAAAATGACATTATGCAAGGAATTGTGGAACGTCAGGATAACCGCTACATCTATGTGAATTTAGGGAAGATAGAAGCAGTTCTCTCTCGCCAAGATCAAATTCCTAATGAAGTTTACCAACCTCATGATCGAATTAAAGTCTATGTATCAAAAGTAGAAAACACTTCGAAGGGGCCTCAGGTTTTCGTTAGCCGTAGTCATCCTGATTTACTAAAACGGTTATTTGAACAAGAAATTCCAGAAGTTTACGATGGCATTGTTGAGATTGTTAGCATTGCCCGTGAAGCTGGCGACCGTGCAAAAGTAGCAGTCCGCTCTCGTGATGAGAACGTTGATCCTGTCGGCACTTGTGTCGGCCCCCGTGGTCAGCGTGTGCAAGCAATTGTTAACGAACTAAAAGGGGAAAATATGGATATTGTGGAATGGAGCGAAGATCCAGCGATCTTTATCGCCAATGCCTTAAATCCAGCTCAAGTCGTTGACGTGTTTTTTGTAGAAAATGAAAAATCATGTACGGTTGTGGTACCTGATTATCAATTATCACTGGCAATTGGAAAACGAGGACAAAATGCTCGTTTAGCTGCAAAATTAACAAATTACAAAATTGATATTAAATCTGAATCAGATATGGAAGCGATTCGTAGCCAAATGCCTGAAGAAGAGATACTATCAGAAGAAGTAATCGATGAAGTGATTGCCGACGATTATATCGCCGACGATTACGTAGTTGATGGATACGATGAAGACTTAGTTTTAGATGGTGATAACATTACAGAAGCAATCGAAGAAGAACGTGAGTATGAGGAAGAGGTTGATGCTGACCTCTATGAATCTGCTGATCAGGTTGCGGAAGATATCGCCAACGAAGACGACTAATTCCTAGGAGGCAATAGAGATGAAACAGCGAAAAATTCCTTTAAGAAAATGTGTGGTTTCAGGTGAAATGAAACCAAAAAAAGAAATGATCCGTGTTGTTCGCTCGAAAGAAGGGGACGTGGCAATTGATCCATCCGGTAAGCTGCCAGGTCGCGGAGCGTATGTTTCTATTGAGCCAGCAGTGGTGCAAAAAGCTTGGGATAAACAAATCTTGAATCGAGTTCTGGACGCCACATTGACTGATCAGTTCTATCAGGAACTGTTAGACTACGTGACTCATCAAAAAGCCAGACAGGAATTGTTGGGTAAATGATGAATCGACAGAAAGCTCTTAATTTATTAGGTATGGCAATGCGTGCCGGCAAACTTATTTCTGGTGAAGAATTGACGATTGCCGACATTCGTGCCCAAAAAGTTAACGTTGTTTTTGTAGCAACAGATGCCAGCGAAAACACGATTAAAAAGATTCAAGATAAAAGTTCTTTTTATCATGTGCCGTGTATCACCGAGTTTAATCAGGCTGAACTTAGCCATGCAATTGGTCGAAGTCGAATGATTGTCGGAGTACGTGATAAAGGATTTGCGAAGAAATTGCAAGAATTATTATCAAGTTAGGAAGGTGATTGCATGGGTAACAAAAGAATTTATGAATTAGCCAAGGAAATCGATCAACCAAGCAAGGCGGTAATTGATCAAGCACATTCTCTTGGCATTGACGTAAAAAATCACATGGGCTCTATTAGTGCTGATCAAGAAACCAAACTACGTGGTGCATTCGGAGGTCAGCCAAAGACAAGCTCTCAGCCAGCGCAGTCCAACAAGCCAGCCCAAAATAAATACGTGGCAGCAAAGCCGAGTCAAAACGCAAATCAGCGTCCGCAGACAACTGGCAACAAGCCACAAACACAACAACAAAATCTAGATAAAAGAAAAGGAAGTACGACATCGCAGCAGTCAGGCGGTACAGAAAACAAAACTAAAAATATGACAAATAAACCTACAAATGGAAATACGCAAACAAACCAAAGTGGCGCAAATCGTCCGCAGAATACATCAACACAACGTCCACAAGGGCAATCTCAAGGCAATCGCCCACAAGGCAGCCAAGGCAACCGTCCTCAGGGGCAAGCACAAGGCAATCGTCCACAAGGCAGCCAAGGCAACCGTCCTCAGGGACAAGCACAAGGTAATCGTCCACAAGGACAAAGCCAAGGTAATCGTCCTCAGGGACAAAGCCAAGGCAACCGTCCTCAGGGGCAAGCACAAGGCAATCGTCCACAAGGACAAAGCCAAGGCAATCGTCCACAAGGACAAAGCCAAGGTAATCGTCCACAAGGACAAAGCCAAGGTAATCGTCCACAAGGACAAAGCCAAGGCAATCGTCCACAAGGACAAAGCCAAGGCAATCGTCCACAAGGACAAAGCCAAGGCAATCGTCCACAAGGACAAAGCCAAGGTAACCGTCCACAAGGACAAAGTCAAGCACCTGCTCAAGGAACCACGGCAGCAACCACTAATCGTGGCGGTGCAGGACAAGGCGGCAACCAAAATCGCAGTAACAGTAACTACCGTGGTAACCAACAAGGTGGCTACAATAATCAAAACCGTAACAGATTTAATAAGCGTGGTAAAAAAGGCAAACGTTACCCAGAGTCAACGAAGCCACCAGTACCACCACGTAAGTTCAAAGAGCTACCAGAAGTCTTAGTTTATTCTGAAGGCATGAACGTAGCAGATATTTCCAAAAAAATCTTCCGTGAACCAGCGGAAATTATTAAAAAATTATTTATGATGGGTGTCATGGTTAACCAAAACCAAGCCCTTGATAAAGATACGATTGAATTATTAGCTGCCGATTATGGTATTGGGGCTGAAGAGAAAATTCAACTTGACGTTGCTGACATTGATAAATTCTTTGAAGAAGAAGCAATTGTTGAGGAAAACTTAGTCACACGACCACCAGTTGTTACCATCATGGGGCACGTCGACCATGGTAAAACAACTTTATTGGATACCTTAAGAAACACGAAAGTATCATTAGGGGAAGCCGGTGGGATTACTCAACATATCGGTGCGTACCAAATCGAAGCCGGTGGCAAAACCATTACTTTCTTGGATACGCCAGGACATGCGGCCTTCACAAGTATGCGTGCTCGTGGTGCCAGTATTACTGACGTGACGATTTTAGTTGTCGCAGCAGATGATGGTGTGATGCCACAAACAATTGAAGCAATCAATCATGCGAAAGCGGCAGATGTGCCAATAATTGTAGCTGTAAACAAAATCGATAAGCCAGGAGCTAATCCAGATCACGTGATGCAACAATTAAGTGAACAAGGGTTGATTCCGGAAGACTGGGGTGGCGATACTATTTTCGTGCCAATCTCAGCTAAATTTGGTCAAAATATCGATGATTTATTAGAAATGATTGTTTTAGTCTCTGAAGTTCAAGAGCTTAAAGCTGATCCAACTCAAAATGCTATCGGTAGCGTGATCGAAGCCCGTCTAGACAAAGCTAAAGGACCTGTAGCAACGCTACTTGTCCAACAAGGAACACTCCGTGTTGGCGATCCAATCGTTGTAGGGAATACCTTTGGCCGTGTTCGTGTGATGACCAATGATATTGGTCGTCGTGATAAAGAAGCCGGTCCAGCAACGCCAGTTGAAATTACTGGGTTAAATGATGTGCCACAAGCTGGTGATCGTTTTGTTGTCTTGGAAGATGAGAAAACAGCTCGTGCAGCCGGTGAAGAACGTGCTAAACGTGCCTTGTTAGAACGTCGTGCATCAGGTAACCGTGTCACATTGGATAACTTATTCGAAAGTCTGAAAGAAGGCGAATTGAAAGAAGTTAACGTCATTATTAAAGCCGATGTACAAGGGTCAGCTGAAGCTTTGGCTGCCAGCTTGCAAAAAATTGAAGTTGAAGGCGTCCGCGTTAAAATCGTTCATTCAGCAGTGGGTGCCATTAACGAAAGTGATATTACACTAGCCGCAGCAAGTAATGCGATTGTGATTGGATTTAACGTTCGTCCGACAGTCCAAGCGAAGCAACAAGCTGATATGGAAGAAGTGGACATCCGTCTGCACCGTATTATCTACAACGCGATTGATGAGATTGAAACAGCGATGAAAGGGATGTTAGATCCTGAATTCGAAGAGAAAATCACAGGTCAAATGATGATTCGTGAAACATATGCTGTTTCTAAAGTTGGGACGATTGCCGGTTGTTATGTCACTGAAGGGTCAATTAAACGCGATAGCGGCATTCGTCTGATTCGTGATAACATCGTGATTCATGAAGGCAAGCTTTCAAGCTTGAAACGCTTTAAAGATGATGCTAAAGAAGTTAAGATGGGATTTGAATGTGGTGCAACTATCGAAAATTACAATGATATTAAAGTCGATGATGTGATCGAAGGCTTTGAAATGGTTGAAATTAAGCGTAAATAATCGTGAAGCCACTGTTTGGTGACTAAACTGGACTGTTCATTGGAACAAATAGAAAGTGAGGAAATATCATGGCAAAATTTCGTGACCGTCGAGTGGCACAAGAAGTGCAACGGGAAGTGAATGATATTCTCCAAAAACGCGTTCGTGATCCCCGTGTTCAAGACATTACTATCACAGATGTTCGTGTGACAGGTGATTTACAGCAAGCGACGATTTATTATAGTACCTTGTCTGAAAAAGCATCTGATGTTGCGAAAGCGCAAGCTGGATTGGAGAAAGCAACTGGACTAATTCGCAGTGAATTAGGTCAGAGACTTCAAATTTACAAAACACCAGAATTAATTTTTGAGCGTGATCCATCTGTCGCTTATGGCAGTCATATTGACGAATTAATTCGCAATCTAAATAAAAAAGATTAAACAAAAGAGGAAATGACCAATGGTTGTTTCCTCTTTTTGTGCTGTGATATAATGGAAGAAAAGTGAAAGGGGGGCTTCTAATATTTAAAGGGAAAGATTTTAGTGAGTTGTCAGATGTGGAAAGAGCCATCTACCAGTTTATTTTGACTAACGATGATAAAGTCGCATTTATGCGTGTTAGAGATATTGCTGAAGGGTCACATACATCGCCAACATCAGTTATGCGTTTTATACGGAAATGCGGTTACGAGTCTTTTCCGGAGTTTAAGCTGGCGATTAAGCAAGTAGGAGCGCGACAACCTCTTGGATCAACGGATTTAGATGATTATTTTGATAGTTTAAATCGCAAAAATTTTAAAAATGATTTAGAGTTAAAAGTTGATTATTGTGCGGACTTGATTATGGCATCTGGCACCACTATTTTTATGGGCATCGGTGCTTCTGGCGCCATTGGCAGTTATGCCAGCCGTAAACTAGCTAATTTGGGGTTTAACTCATTTTCCTTAACCGATCGGACCTATCCTTTTAAAACAAGGCTTAATCCAGATAAACACAACGTAATAGTTATTTTAAGCGTCTCTGGCCAGACAGTCGAGATGTTGGACGTGGTGAATCAGATGAGGTCTGAAGATCATACGAAGGTAATTGTGATTACTAGTGATTCAGCTAGTCCTTTAGCCCAAAAAGCGGATTGTTATGTGGATTATATCAGTCACAGCGATCGGTCTCATGTCTATCATGATTTATCCAGTCAACTTCCTTGTGTGTTCATTCTAGAATTAATTATCAATCGGGTTAGACTGAAACAAGACTGACGGTACAGTATGTACCGTCGTGGTGCTTGTTTCTTTTTTGTGGAATACTTACCATTTTTCTGTCTATATGTTTATTTAGTCTGGGATAAAGCTATACTAAAGTAGCGGCAACACGTATATGAAAAAGACTGAAACGTATAAGGAGATTAGAGATGGATAAGTTTAATGGATTTATGGAAAGAACATTGGTACCAGTTGCAACAAAATTGAACAATCAGCGGCATGTGGCGGCGGTTCGAGATGCCTTTATGTTTATATTTCCTTTAACAATGGCCTCATCAATTGTGATATTATTGAATAATTTAATTTTTTCGAAAGAAGGCTTTCTAGCCAAAATTCTTTTTTTGCCGAAAATTTTCCCGAATTTGGAATCAGCTCAAAAAGTACTGGCCTCAGCGGCTAATGGTACGATTAATATCATGTCCATATTTATTGCGTTTCTGGTGGCAAGTTTATTAGCCAAGCATTTTAAAGCAGATGATATGCTAGCTGGATTAACAAGTATTGCGTGTTTTGTTATTTTGTATCCGGCACCTTTTGGGTTGGACAATGGCACGACTGTTATGGAGACCACATATTTAGGGGCTCAAGGTTTATTTGTAGCTATGTTAGTCGGTTGCTTAATTGGCGAATTTTTGCCGAAATTGTTTAAGAATGAGCGACTTAAAATCAACATGCCGGAAATGGTACCGCCAGCAGTTTCTCGTTCATTTTCAGGTTTGATACCGATTGTGATGATGATTATGTTTGCTTCAATTTTAAGTTATGTCATCTCGCTATTTGCACCAAATGGTATCAATGAGGTGATTTACAGTACAATTCAAACTCCTTTGCGCAATATCGGTGGTAATTTATTTGGCGTCTTAGTAATTGCGTTCACTCAGAATTTATTGTGGGCAATTGGGATTCACGGCCCAAATACATTAAATGCAGTTCGGGCGGCGATTTTCACAGAGCCTGATATGGCAAACTTAGCTCATATTAATAAAACAGGAAATTTGAGCGATATTCCTTATCCCGAAACTTGGAGTATGCTAAACGATGCCTTTGCTAATATGGGAGGAAGTGGAATGACTCTGGGGCTGATTATTGCCATCTTTATTGCCTCAAGACGTCCTGAGTATAAAGAGATAGCTAAAATGTCATTTATTCCAGGACTTTTTAATATCAATGAGCCATTAATCTTTGGCTTACCAATTGTGTTAAATCCAATACTAGTGGTGCCCTTTGTATTAACGCCAATGATTAATATTATGGTTGGCTACTTGGTGACGATTGTCTTCAAGATTATTCCTTCACCGGCCATCGGTGTTCCTTGGACGACTCCTGGTCCGCTGATTCCCTTTCTCGGGACTGGTGGTAATTTCTTAGCCCTAATCATTGGTTTTGTTTGCTTAGGTATTTCTATTTTGATTTATTTACCATTTGTAATAGCGGCCAATAAAGCAGCTGAAAAAGACATGCAAGTCCAATAATAAAGAGAGAAGGTAAAAATATGTTTAAATCTGATTTTTTATGGGGCGGCGCCGTTGCTGCTCATCAAATTGAAGGCGGTTGGGATCAAGGGGGCAAAGGGGTCAGCATTGCTGATGTGATGACAGCGGGTGCCAATGGGGTCGCTAGAGAAATCACAGCCGGGGTGATTCCAGGCAAAAATTATCCGAACCATGAAGCCATCGACTTTTATCACCGTTACCCAGAAGATATTGCTCTTTTAGCTGAAATGGGCCTCAAGGCTTTTAGAACTTCGATTGCTTGGAGTCGAATTTTTCCTATGGGAGACGAGGCGGAACCTAATGAAGCGGGTTTGCAGTTTTACGATGACCTATTTGATGAATTGTTAAAATATGGAATAGAACCAATTATCACCTTGTCTCATTTTGAAATGCCTTATCATTTGCATGAAGCTTATGGTGGCTTTAAAAATCGAAAAGTCATTGATTTTTTTGTTAAGTATGCCGAAGTTGTGATGACTCGTTATCAGAAAAAAGTAACGTATTGGATGACCTTTAATGAGATTAATAATCAGGCCGGTGGCCACGAGGCGCTGCATAACTGGACTAATTCAGGTGTGATAGTGGCTGAAGGCGAAAATGCTGAAGAAATCATTTATCAGGCTTCACTTTATGAATTAATTGCCAGTGCCAAAGTAGTGGCACTAGGACATAAGATCGACCCTGATTTACAAATAGGCTGTATGATGGCGTATGTACCTGTTTACCCATACTCCTGTAACCCGATGGATATGATGGCTTCAGTTAAGGGCATGAATTTACGTTATTTTTATAATGATGTTCATGCCAGAGGTGAAATACCTGCTTATACATTAAATGAATGGCAGCGTAAAGGTTATCAGATTGAGTATACAGCTGATGATTTAGCAGCCTTAAAAGCTGGTACAGTGGATTATATTGGTTTTAGCTACTATATGTCTGGAACGGTGACAGGGAACCCAGAGATTGAAGGACACTCGATTGGTGAAGGACTTAAGATAACTAAGAATGATTACATAGCAGCTAGTGACTGGGGGTGGCCGATCGATCCTATTGGTTTACGTTATGTCTTAAATGTCTTAGAGCAGCGCTACAATTTGCCAATGATGATTGTTGAGAACGGTTTTGGGGCATACGATACGGTTGAGGCTGATGGTAGTGTTAATGATGATTATCGAATTAATTATTTAGCGGAGCATATTAAACAGATGGCCCTAGCAATCAATGAGGACGGTGTCAATTTAATTGGTTACACCCCTTGGGGGATCATCGATATTGTTAGTTTTGGGACCGGTGAGATGGAAAAGAGATACGGCTTTATCTATGTGGATAAGGATAATCAAGGGAAGGGGACTTTAGCTAGAAGTAAAAAGAAATCCTTTGATTGGTATCAGGAAGTCATTGCCACAAATGGTAAGTGTTTAAGTGATTAGTAACAATACGAGAGGCTATCGCAAAATTAAGCGCTAATTTTGCGATAGCCTCTTTTCAAGGTCACTCAGTTCTTACTAGCCCTAAAAGAACACGGTGGGGTTGTTATGAAAAAAATTATCATTGGGAGCCTGTGTCCGTAATCGGTTGACAATCGAAAAGAGTTAAATATCAATGGGGTAGTCTGAAATCGTTGATATTAAAGATTTCTGACGCTGTTAAAAAACAAGTGACCCTAAAACCCGCTCTGTCAACTGAGGGACGACAGGGCTGTTTTGGCGCTTAAAAAAGTGTGATTTTATTGTCTGGTTGGTTGTTTCAAAGCACTTAACAGAATCCTTTCGCTAGTTTCTAGTGGTAATTTGAGGATGGTGTTATGGTATAAAATTGAGAATGGTGCTCCTGTCCGGCATCAGTTGACAATCGAAAAGAGTTAAATATCAAAGGGGTAGTCTGAAATCGTTGATATTAAAGATTTATGACGCTGTTAAAAAACAAGTGACCCTAAAACTCGCTCTGTCAACTGAGGGACGACAGGGTTGTTTTGGCGCTTAAAAAAGTGTGATTTTATTGTCTGGTTGGTTGTTTCAAAGCACTTAACAAAATCCTTTCGCTAGTTTCTAGTGGTAATTTGAAAATGGTGTTATGTCATAAAATTGAGAATGGTGCTCATGTCAGACATCAGTTGACATTTGGCAGTTCATCATTTAAATGAAGGACGTATTTTGATCCCTGTTATACGGGGCTTTTTCATATATCTAAGGGCGATATTGAGTGAATGGACCGATGTCAACTGAGTGATGACAGTCGATTTTGACACTTGTTAAAATAGTTATTTATGAACTTGCAGCAGTCTAGGTGAATTAAGTGAGTCTTAAAAGGCCTTTCTGATTTTATCTAGCGGTAATTTGAAGATGGTGTTATGTCATAAAATTGAGAATGGTGCTCATGTCCGACATCAGTTGACAATTGGCAGTTCATCATTTAAATGAAGGACATGTTTTGATCCCTGTTATACGGGGCTTTTTCATATATCTAAGGGCGATATTGAGTGAATGGACCGATGTCAACTGAGTGATGACAGTCGATTTTGACACTTGTTAAAATAGTTATTTATGAACTTGCAACAGTCTAGGTGAATTAAGTGAGTCTTAAAAGGCCTTTCTGATTTTATCGAGTGGTAATTTAAAGATGGTGTTATGTCATAAAATTGAGAATGGTGCTCATGTCCGTAATCAGTTGACATTTAGTCCTGTGTTATTTAAGTAAAGACCTCTCTGCAAATGTTGATATATCGGTTTTTTTTATGCTTTAACTCGCATTATGAAGGAGCAAGTCTCATGTCAACTGAGTTGTGACAAGCTGTTTGATGAGACATAAAACACGTTATTAATAATAAGTGAGTAGTAGCTAAAGACATTAGACTACTAGTGCTATGCTAAATCAAACTTAGCGAATGAAACATCCTATTAACTTTCCTCACTTATGGAAATAGTAAAAGGGAGTAAGGACTCCTCATAGGTTTATTTTTACATACTTTTTGTTTTTTGTAAAAAGGCATTATTCATGCCTTTTTCTCATGATTTTGAGTTCGTTTTTAACAAAGAATTAAGCTAAATGCTTTTGTTTAATGAGGTTGCGTTGGTATTCTTTGTGAAGAGAGGCGGGAGAAGATTCAAAAAAGCATGAATAACGCGGTTTGCTCTTTTTAGTAGCCATTTTGTCGGTTTAAATCAGATTCGTTTTAGTTTGATAAGCCGGATTTGAAAAATACAGGGATGTCGCAAAAATAGAAATCTAATTTTGCAACAGCCTCTTTTCGTTTATGTCGTTGATTAGATAAATCATAAATAAGTGAATCAATTTAGTTTTTACAATAAAATAATAAGCTATTTAGTTTGTCATGACTTTTCTGAGTGAGGAAGAGATCCGCAGTGATAAACTAAAAGCATTTGTTATTTTAATGTTCATTTAGAGGTTATTTAATTAATTAATCCTTTACTTATGCATACTTATTGAATAGAATTGACTTGTACGTATTTTATAAAGGGGGATTTAAATGTGAGATTCATTAAAAGAATGGCTGTGTGTTTAAGTAGTTTGATTATTTCTGGAAGTGTTTTGCCGAATGTGGCAAAGGCTTCAGAAGCAGATATTCACATTGTGACTACTGAGCAGAGTGCCAGTAGAAGTTTGAAAGAGATAACAGGAAATAATGAGGTTTACCGTGGGAAAACACCTCAAGAAAGAAGTCAACTACCAGCTGATGAACGAGCCTTAGTCGAAGCACTGGAAGATTATATCAAGTCTCAGGTAAATTTGAATTCTCGTTCAATAACAGAACTTTTATTGAATAGGTTGCTTGTGGATTTTGCTTTTGATTTTGGTTTTAATCGGGATAATCAAGTTTTTGCAACATTGGCCTCTGCTGGTTCAGCTGGTGGTGAAGATATCTTTGGCCCCTATGTGGAATGGTTTGACAAGTTGGGAAATAAAGAACTGCGAACCATGACGGTTTACGATAAACCAACGAAAAAAAATGTCTCTGTTAATTCGTACTACATTGATAATGGTTCGGAGACGACGATTGCTATCCATCACGGTTACCGCGGCGATTATGTCAGCATGTTGCCTCAGGTTCAGTTTTTTAGTGAACTAGGATACAACATTATTCTAGTCGATGCTCGAGGTCACGGCAGCAGTGAAGGTAAGTTTATTACCTTTGGCATGAATGAAAGTCAGGATTTGAATACTTGGGTAGCAAAAGAGGTCGAAGGAAAACCTGAGCAAAACGTATATTTGTATGGGGTTTCCATGGGAGCTGCTACGGTGATGATGTCTCAGGAAAAACCTCAGCCAAATGTTAAGGCGGTGATTGAAGATTGCGGTTATTCCTCCGTCGAACAACAATTCCGTGACATGCTACGGATGATTAGTAAGGCTACTCAGTATATACCTATTTTGAATCAAATCAATTGGTATGCCAAAGAAGACACGTTATTAAATTTATTGAATGATCAACATTTAAAACCCAAACTTGAAATGGATTTATTTGCTGTATCACCTCTGGAAAGCACCAAAGTGTCAGGGGTTCCTGCCTTGTACATCCACGGAGAATCAGACACCTTTATTCCACCAGTCGCCAAGGATTTATTGTATACGGCGGCCATTGGTTATAAAGAACAATTGGGGATACCTGGGGCTGAGCATGGGATATCATTTTTTGTTGATAATTCCAAGTACAAAGCAAAGGTTATTGCTTTTATGGAAACTGTTGAAAATCTGAAAACCAAAGGGCCTATTGTGGCAAGCGATCTCAACTTATTGGAAAACAATGACTTTACTGGTAAGGAAGGCGGATTTGAAAGTTGGTTAACGGCTTTAAATAGTCAATCCTTAAGCAATCGTCAGCTTCCTCAAAACAATTACGGCGAGTTTGTTCTGGAGAAAAAATGGTTAAAGGATTATGCGACATTCGTCAAGTACGGTGAGGGTGTCCGTTTTTACAATCGTGGTTATAGTGGGACAGGTTATATCGGCCAAGAAGTATCTGTCGTTGCGGGTCAAACCTACGAATTAAGCGTAACAGCTAAAAATACATCAGCCACATTGTTTGCTTATCCGAATGTTGTGTTGAGCGCAGGTGACAAGGTAGCCACTATTCCTCTAAAAAATCGCAGTCAAATGACACCAAAGATTAACTTCAAGGCTACGACAGATCAGTCATTAGCTATTAAGGTCGGAAGCAATGTCGGCAATAGCTCTTTATTAGGTTTAGCCACTACCCACACACAAGTGGCTAATTTGAAAGTGGTGAATGCCGATCGGACACCACCAGAAGCCTTGAGTAATATTAGCACCTCTCAGAGTGGGAGCCAGGTAACTATTTCTGGTCGTGGCGAAGCAAACACTACGGTTATTCTACTAAATGACCAACAAATAATCATCGGTCAAGTGACAACCGATGGAAACGGAGCATTCCAGTTGACGGCCTCTCTTCAAAAGGGCCAGTTTCACTTAATGAATCAGGATGTAAAAGGGAACTGTAGTCAGTCTACTTTAATCGTCGTTCAGTAGATACAGATAAAACCTATTGCCGATTAGGGTGATAGGTTTTTTGAAGATTAAAAGATTAGATAGTCAAGGATTCCGAGGGGTTAGTTCTCGTGAGATAAGGTTATGAAAGCGTGCTAGGAAACAAATCAAGAGTTGACCCAGTCTTTTTGAGTGAATACACAGAAAAGATGTTAGAAATATGCTATAATGTACAGGTTATCTTATGAATGAGAGGTAAGGAAATGGACGGTATTTTACCATTATGGAAAGAGCGAGGAATGACCAGTCATGACTGTGTCTTTAAGTTGCGAAAAATTTTACATACAAAAAAAGTGGGTCATGGCGGTACGTTAGATCCTGATGTTGACGGAGTCTTGCCGATTTGTATTGGCAAAGGAACAAAAATAATTGAATATTTGCAAGATAGTGGCAAAACCTATATCGGTGAGATTACCTTGGGATTTTCTACCACAACTGAGGATGCCAGCGGCGAGGTGGTGGCTCAAACAGTGATTGAGACCATGCCATTGTCAGTAGAAATTGATGAGGTAATGGCAGAAATGGTTGGGACGATCACTCAAATTCCTCCTATGTATTCCGCTGTTAAAGTCAATGGCAAACGGCTTTATGAATACGCCCGAGAAGGATTGGAAGTGGAGCGACCACAACGGCAGGCAGAGATCCATTACTTTAAGCGGACCTCTGAACCAGTAGCTAAGGAAGGGACCATTTCATGGCGATTTGAAGTCGGTTGTGGCAAAGGCACCTATGTCAGAACCTTAGCAGTAGACACTGGTGCGAAGCTAGGATATGAAGCTCATATGTCTGATTTAACCCGAGTCGGTAGCGGTGGTTTTATAGCCAAGGAGTGTTTTACTCTGCAAGATGTGACAGATTTGATGGAAAAAGAGGATCAGTCTTTTCTGTTGCCAATCGAACGAGCGGTAACCATGTTTGAGCGTTTAGACATTAGCGATGAGCAATATCGGGTAGTCCGAAATGGTGGTTTTTTGGTGATAGATGAGTTAGCATTAGCTGACGCATCGGGAATGATTGCCTTATTTCATCAAGAACGTTTAATCAGTATTTATGCGCAACATCCTACCAAACAAGCATTTTTAAAACCAGTCAAAGTGTTACGAAACGACTAGAGAAAAGGAAGTTTACCGATGAAAGTAATTGAAATACATCACCCATATAAATTAGAGCAAATTCCTGATGAAGACGTCGTTTTAGTCTTAGGTTTTTTTGATGGCGTCCATTGTGGCCATCAAGAAGTGATTCGTAGGGGAAAAGCTGAAGCTGAGAAACGAGGCCTAAAATTAGCCGTGATGACCTTTAATCAACACCCATCTATTGTCTTTCAAAAAATTCAGCCTGAGACGATGAAATATTTGACGACGATTGAACAGAAGGGACGACGAATGGCTGATTTAGGTGTTGATTATCTCTATATAGTGGAGTTTACTTCGGCATTTGCTAGCTTAGCTCCACAAGATTTTGTCGATCAGTATATCGTAAACCTTCACGGAAAAGTAGCGGTTGCTGGATTTGACTATACCTATGGACCTCGAGATGTTGCGACTATGGCAAACTTGCCAAACTACACAAAGAATCGCGTGGAAATTATTACAGTACCAAAACAAACAACCAACGATAAAAAAATCAGCTCCAGTGAGATACGCGAGTTAATGGCAGCAGGCGAGATGGAGGAGGTAACCAACTATTTAGGATACGTCTATGAAATAGAAGGGACGGTAGTTCATGGCGATGCGCGTGGCCGGACCCTAGGTTTTCCAACAGCTAACATCAAAGTGCCATCCAGTGTCCGTTTGCCTCGCAAAGGTGTATACGCAGTTAAGATTAAGGTAGCGAAAACTTGGTATTTAGGAATGGCTCAAATTGGTCGCAATATTACCTTTGAACCAGGTCGTGACGTGACAGTAGAAGTTAATATTTTGGATTTTAACAAAGATATCTATGGTGAGCAAGTAGCTGTCGAGTGGCATCATTATTTACGTGATGAAGTGAAATTTAACGGGGTTGAAGGTTTGATTGCTCAACTCAAACAAGATCAACAAGATACGGAAGATTATTTTAAAAATAGCTGAATTGGAGAGGACCTTTTTTTGATAGAAGGTTCTTTTTTTTGATTCCGAACCATTAAGCCAGTTACTAGCTTAATGGTTAGGAATGTGGTAAGTTTTAATTGGATTTTTAATCGCGGCTTGTTCTAAGGTGTTGCCAAACAGAAGGTGGGGGAAACATGCAATTAAATCGAGATGAAATTTTGAGAGACCTCTACAACCTACTATTAAATAAGGGCACAAGAGAATGGGAAAGAAATCAGTTAAACAAGGCTAAAGACGCCTTGGAAAAAGGGACCAAGTTTGAAGACCAACTGGAACTACTTGAAGTGGCCTTTCGTCCTCTGGCGAGCCGAAATAACTTAACACCAGACGTGGCTGATTTTTATTTAAAGATTAAAGCTGACCCAACTGGAGACTGGCAATATGATTTCAGCCAACATGTAATCACTGATTTTAATGAAGTAGCAGTATTTGCTGGGGGCTGTTTTTGGTGTATGGTGGAGCCTTTTGAGACTAGGTCAGGAATTATTTCCGTCTTATCAGGTTATACAGGTGGAGGAATTGATTCGCCAACCTATGATCAAGTGAGTGGGGGGGATACGAATCATGTGGAAGCGGTGGAGATTATTTTTGATCCACGTATCATTAGTTATGCTGAATTACTGACCCTTTACTGGCAATTGATAGATCCGACCGATGCTTTTGGCCAATTTCAGGATCGAGGCAGTCAATATCGCCCCATTATTTTTGTTCAAACAGACGAACAAAGAGCAGCCGCTGAAAAGTCTAAGAAAGAACTCAGTGAATCTGGCCGTTACTTACAACCGATTGTGACTGAAATCAAACAGGCAACAATTTTTTGGGCAGCTGAAAATTATCATCAGCAATTTTATCAGAAGCAAAAAAAGCGTTATAAGCACATTAAACAGGCCCGTCAGCAACTTCTGATCTATCAACATGTCAAAGAAGGACTTCGCTTAAAGCTAAGCCGACATCGAGAGAAGCATAAGTTAGATGATTAGCTACTGAGTTAGGTATTGAGAACCGCTTATGTTAAAATACAAAAGAACAGAGAGCTGCTTCCTAAGTAAATTGCTTCTTAAAGTGAGGCATGTAAGTTAACCTATCATGAGATAACTTGCAATAAAGGGATCAGATATTAGCTCAGGTTTTCATAAAAGAGAGATGGTTTAATATGTTGAAAGGAACATTAATAGATGATAAATGATAACCAAAGCAGTAACAGAATTGGCGCTTATATCCATATCCCATTTTGCGAGCATATTTGCTTTTACTGCGATTTTAATAAAGTCTTTATTCAAGGGCAACCTGTAGACGATTATATTCAAGCCTTAATCAAAGAAATCAAATTAACGAAAGAGCAATACCCTTCAGACGATACGCCAACTATATATATTGGCGGGGGAACGCCAACGTCTTTGTCTGCTAAACAGTTGGATGTTTTATTAGGTGGGATTCGTCAGGAGTTACCCTTTAATCCCAAAAATGAATTTACAGTAGAAGCTAATCCTGGCGATTTGACTCTCGATAAGTTGGCCGTACTTAAAAGTCATGGGGTTAACCGTCTATCGATGGGGGTTCAATCTTTCGATGATCGCTTATTAAAGAAAATCGGTCGAAAGCATTCCGCTCAGGATGTATTTGAAACCATGAAATTAGTGGAACAGGCTGGTATGGACAATGTGAGTATTGATTTGATTTACGCCTTGCCGGGGCAAAGTATTGAGAGTTTCCAAGATACATTGGAAAAGGCCTTGGCTCTGGATTTGCCTCACTATTCCATGTATTCACTGATTTTGGAAAACAAGACGATGTTTTATAATTGGGCACGTCAAGGTCGCTTGAATTTACCGACAGAAGATACAGAAGGAGACATGTTTGATTTGGCGGCAGCCTTTATGGAACGAGCTGGTCGGATGAAATATGAGGTCAGCAATTTTGCGATTCCAGGAAAAGAAAGCCAGCACAATCTGATCTACTGGAACAACGAGCACTATTACGGTTTTGGTGCAGGGGCCAGTGGTTATTTAGGTGAGTCACGTTACCGAAATCATGGGCCAATCTTACATTACTTGAATCCCTTAAAAGAAAATAAACTGCCAACGATTGAGATAGAAGCCTTAAGTTTGGTGAATCAGATGGAGGAAGAAATGTTTCTTGGGTTACGAAAAATAGAAGGGGTATCCTATGATAAATTTAAGACGAAATTCCAACGAGAACTGACAAGTGTCTATGGTCCGGTGATTGAACAGTTGATTCAAGAGAAGATGTTGGAAAAAGTCGATGGCTTTATTCGGTTAAGCGAAAAAGGCTTAATTTTAGGGAATGAAGTCTTTCAACAATTTTTAATCGAAAAGAAGCGGCCTGATTGATGTCGAGGCTGCTGAAAAAGTTAAATAATCAAGGTTGTATAAAACGATTTTTGTTTTA
>NZ_CAUQJB010000016.1:0-92053 GCF_963518325.1 uncultured Vagococcus sp.
GTACCCAATCGCTGGCATGTCGCCTTTAAAGGGATTGATTGAAACAACCTTTCATTAATTACTTTCAGTCGAACGACTGATAGTTAGCAAGGGTTTGGTAACTTTCCACATAACAAAACAGCCGCTTTTAATGTACGCTTTAAGCGGACATCGCCGTTTTTTTGACAGTGGTTTGGATAACATTCTAGACGTGCTAAGCTTCGTTAGTCATAACACTCTGATCGATTGAACTTTATTGATTGAAGAAATAACAACTCATCTGTGCCCAATCGCTGGCATGTCGCCTTTAAAGGGATTGATTGAAACAACCTTTCATTAATTACTTTCAGCCGAACGACTGATAGTTATCAAGGGTTTAGCCTCTTTTTATATAACAAAACAGCTGCTTTTAATGTACGCTTTAAGCGGACATCGTCGTTTTTTTGAGAGTGGTTTGGATAACATTCTAGACGTGCTATGCTTCGTTAGTCATAAGACTCTAATCGAATGCTCCTTATTGATCAAAGAAATAACAACTCATCTATACCCAATCGCTGGCATGTCGCTTTTAAAGGGATTGATTGAAACAACCTTTCATTAATTACTTTCAGCCGAACAACTGATAGTTATCAAGGTTTTAGCCTCTTTTTATATAACAAAACAACTGCTTTTAATGTACGCTTTAAGCGGACATCGTCGTTTTTTTGGCAGCGGTTTGGATAACATTCTAGACGTGCTAAGCTTCTTTAGTCATAACACTCTGATCGAATGCTTCTTATTGATCGAAGAAATAACAACTCACCTATACCCAATCGCTGGCATGTCGCTTTTAAAGGGATTGATTGAAACAACCTTTCATTAATTACTTTCAGCCGAACAACTGATAGTTATCAAGGGTTTGACAGCTCACCACATAACAAAACAACTTCTTTTAATGTACGCTTTAAGCGGACATCGTCGTTTTTTTTAGCAACAATTCCATAACTAGCTCCTCCATTTTAATTCATTCTAAAAAGGGATTCCCTTGTCTTGTCCGTTAAATGACTATGAGAGGCAAGTCACGAACTCATCAATCACTGGCCTTCCAGCTAAAACGAAATGAAAGGCCCCCTCTTTGCCTATCTGGAGATCACCATTGTAGCCTTGTAGAATTATTTCAAGACAGGTATTCAGACATCCGGCTTGATGAAATAAAGAAAGATACCGATACTGTCTAATGATTGAAGATGATGATAACGTAAAAAAACTAACTTTTCAGCTAGGTTTCAGGTTTTAAATTGATTAGAAAGAAGCGCTTCATGACCACTCATTTAGATAAGGTTTTCGAGGGGGGACTCTGGTACACATTTTTCAAACTATCTAGTCTTCTTCCTAACAATAAACTAAGTATATCAAGGTTACACGCTAATTTTTCTCAACTTTTATTCCTAACTAAGTCAATTTTTGAGACAGTCACTTAGCTCACGAAACTTATTATTTGTAAGTAACTTTATTTTGGTGTATTCTTATGGTATCAATTAATCATAGAAAGTTGGCATTCGAATGAACTTAACTAATTATAAAATTCAAACCGTAACCTTAAACACAACTGATTTGACCAAAATGACTGATTTTTACGAAACAATAATGGGTCTTTCTGTCTTGGAAGCAACTGATAGCACGGTGGCTTTAGGCATTAAACAGACGGGTGAAATCTTATTAAAGCTGACGCAAACCTCACGGCCACAAAGCCAAACAAGCGGTCTTTATCACATTGCTTACTTATTGCCTAATCGAGCCGCTTTAGGTAACTTCTTGCGTCATTTAGCTATCACACAGTACCCGATTCAAGGGGCCAGCGATCATGGTTACAGTGAGGCTGTTTACTTGGCTGATCCTGAAGGCAATGGCATTGAAGTTTACGCTGATAAACCTGAAAGTCAATGGGATATCAAAGACAACGGCATTATCGTTGGCGTCACCGAAGCAATGGATGTGGAGGGGGTCTTAGCCGCTGCCACTCAAGAATTCGATTATCTGGCAGAGGGTACCTTTATTGGCCACGTCCATTTAGCCGTCTCAAGCGTTCCTGAAACCAGTCAGTTTTTCCATGATATTTTAGCTTTCACGATTACCACGGAGTTTGGTAGCCAAGCCGCTTTTTATGGGAAAGACGGCTATCATCATCAGTTTGCAGGGAACATTTGGACGACCCGCAACTTCCCTAAGAATCAGGATGAAGCACCGGGCATGAATGAAATTTTGGTCCGCGTTTCCAAGGAAGTCATGACTGAGACGAAAGCTAAGATGGATTTACAACACTATCCCTACCACCAGGATCATCAAGACTTGATTTTTCACGATCCCAACGGCATTAAGTTTCGCTATATCGTTCCTATTAAATAAGGAAACAAACCAGAAGCCTTAACAGGCTTCTTTTTTTATCGGTGATTGTGCTATGATGAAACAAAAGAAACTTATTAAAGGAGGCTTCAGATGTACTTAATCAGTGAATTTTCCAACATCACTAAATTAACTGTCAAAACACTCCACTATTACGATAAAGAGGGCATACTGATTCCTTATAAGCGGGATGAGCATACGGGCTATCGCTACTATAATGAGGCTAACTATCAACAAGCCCAAACCATTTCTTTGTTACGGAAACTAGACTTTTCCATTCTGGAAATCAAAGATGTCCTTAATCAGTCATCGGAACATGATTTTAGTTATTTTCTAAAAGAAAAACAACAACGGATCCAAAAGCGAATGGCCGCTGACCAACTGCTGTTGGACATGCTTAAACAAGAAATCAAAGGGCAGCATTCACCTACCACTAACCTTAAGATTAGCCCAATTGAGGAAACAGACAGCCTTTCACAGCTAACTATCAGTCAATCATTTTATGGCCGTTATGAGGATATCGGTCTGGTGATTGCTTCCTTATTTAAAGCAGCAGGAAAATACGTTGCTGGGCCTGTTACGACCTTGCTTTACGATGATAATTATCAGGAACAAGCCACCATGCGCGTTTGTTTGCCCGTTAAACAACGCTTTTCACTTAAACAATCAGGCATCGAGTTTTGGCAATTACCTCAAGAATCGGTCTTAAAAGTGATGCATTACGGTGGATACGATACCTTATCCACATCTTATAAACGACTGTTGGATTATGGGAAAGAACATCATTACACCCTTCGCTTCCCATCGAGAGAGGTTTATTTAAAAGGACCAGGTAAAACCTTTTGGGGAAATCCCCATTCTTATGAAACTCAGATTACGATCCCTTTTAATCGTCATTAATTAATTTACTTGACTCTCCTCTGCACTAGAGAGCTTAAACTAAACCTATCACATTATTTAAAGATGGAGGCAACACACATGAAATATGAATGGCGCAAAAAAGATAAAGGATGGTATCTCCCAAAAGCCATCCCAACTATTATTGACTTACCACCACTGCAATACCTAACAATTAGAGGGGAAGGCAATCCTAATGGGGAAGGATTCAAGTCTGCTATCCAAGCACTTTATGCCTTTTCTTATGCCATCAAAATGTCACCAAGAAAAGGCATTGAAACCGAGGGCTATTTTGACTATACGGTCTTCCCTCTTGAAGCCTTTTGGGATTCAAAGGTAGCACCTATTGAAGGTCAACCATTAGATAAAGACCAGTTTATTTACCACCTGATGATTCGCCAACCAGAATTTGTCACCAAGGAATTAATGGCAGTTCTTAAAGAAGGGGTTA
Organism: uncultured Vagococcus sp.; assembly: GCF_963518325.1. NCBI lineage: Bacteria > Bacillati > Bacillota > Bacilli > Lactobacillales > Enterococcaceae > Vagococcus > uncultured Vagococcus sp. The sequence goes on from NZ_CAUQJB010000016.1 coordinate 3,710, forward strand.
TCAAAAAAATCGGCCCTGAGCGAGCCGAACTGGTCCAGTTGGAAACCATTGATGAAGGCAAAAATTTGCAAATGCTTCATCTCGGTAGTTATGATTCTGAGCCAATTAGCTTCGCTCATATGGCTGACTATTGCGAGGAACATGGCCTTAAACGCATCGGTCATATTCATAAAGAAATTTATTTATCAAATGCAGAAAAAGTCGAAGCCAGTAAACTTAAAACCGTTCTGCGCTTTCCAATTAACTAAAAACAAGCAAGATGCCTTCTCGCATCTTGCTTGTTTGATTTAGTATGGTTTAGCCTAATTTATCAAAGGCATCGTTTTGCATGTCTCTGATTGTTGAAACTGAGTCTTGCATTTTTTGTTTTTCCAAATCATTTAATGGAATTTCAAGGACACTCTTAATGCCTTCACGGTTAATGATGGCGGGTGATCCAATGTAAATATCCTTTTCGCCATACTCACCATCCAAATAGACTGATAGTGGTAAAATCGCATTCTCATCATCAAAGATTGCTTTCGTAATTCGGGCCAAAGCGATGGCAATCCCGTAGTGGGTCGATCCTTTGCGTTGAATGATCTTATAAGCAGCATCACGAACGCCTGTTACCAGCTCGATTAAGCTATCTTCCGTAATTTCCGGATGTTCTCTAACCCATTCATAAATTTGCAGCCCACCGATGTTGGCATGAGACCAGACTGGGAATTGCGTATCCCCGTGTTCACCGATGATATAAGCGTGGACATCTCGGGCATCCACGTCAGTTAAATTGGCTAAGGCCCGTCTAAAGCGGGCACTGTCAAGAGAGGTTCCTGACCCTATTACTCGATTGGTTGGCAAGCCTGAAAATTTCCAAACGGCATAGGTCAAAATATCCACTGGATTACTGGCTACTAAAAAAATCCCATCAAAGCCACTGGCCATGATACTGTCAACAATGCCTTTAGTAATTTTTAAATTTTTATTGATTAAATCAAGACGAGTTTCGCCCTCTTTTTGGGCAGCTCCCGCTGTGAGAACAACTAAATCCGCATCACTGCAATCATCATACGTTGCCGCATAGATTTTTTTAGGTGACGTAAAGGCCAGACCATCTGATAAATCAAGGGCATCTCCTTCACTTTTTCCTGTATCTAAATCGATAATCCCCAGTTCCCGGCCGATATTTTGGGCCACTAAGGCAAATGCATAACTGGAACCCACATCTCCGGCTCCAACTAATATTATTTTTTCTTTTTCTTTTCTCTGACTCATAACAATGACCCCTTTTCTGATAAATCATCTTATTAAGCTTCCACTGTTATTTTACCTCTTTTTCAAAAGGCATGAAAATAATATGACTGGCTTTCTTAATCTTTTTAGCTAAATGGGGAAATTATGGGAATATTAGTCTTTTGAATATGACAAACAAGCGTCAATAAAACAAAATCAAGGCTATTTTTGTCATAATGTCGCAGGAATGATTTATTTTCCCCTACGTATTCATGTTATAGTAAACAAGCAGAGGAGGTTGCATAAAATGGCATACCGTGAAACGATTGAAGAATTATTACTTGAGGAAGCACGAAAAGAGTTACCACCTTTAGTGTCTCACACCAAAAATTATCCTAACTTCGATCAACAAGACGTGATGGATACTGCAACGACACTAATTGATAATAAATCACTTAGAGCCAGCTACCACTTCCATTACAAAGATTTGTGTACCATTACCTTTAAACCAACCCCAATCTAATAACTAATAAACAGCCAGCAAATCAATGATTTGCTGGCTGTTTTTCATCAAGCATCTATACTAAGCCTTGTAACAAGCCATATCTGTTAGTCCTTCTGATGGAGTTCTTTCGCATAATACTGATACCATTCATCAAAAAGAACGTCTGAGAACTCAAATTCCTCTCCTTGATCAACCTTTTTCAGTCGTTCCAAACAAAAGGTCCAACCTGCCAAATCTCGCGGCGTGTGCTCGGTCACCGCAGTTAGCGTTTCTTCTAATTCAAGTCTGGTTTGTTTATCAGACAACTGGGCCAATCTAAAGATCACCTGATCTGCTCCCCATTCAAATCCGATGGTTTCCAACTCCCGATAACTGAAGATAGGCATCTTCAGTTGTTCCGTTTCTGTCATCACAAATAATAACTGACCTCCTTCAGCCAAGCTTCCCACTCTTAACTCTGGAAACCAACTGGCTAGTCCCTTATCGGTTGTTAATAAATGCCAAGCATTGTCCAGACTTATTGGGAGCTCAACTTGCCAAGCGACCACCAAGTGATCCTCTTGTTTGCTAATGATGCCTTTTTCCATTACAATCCCTCCAATTTACAAGTAATCAATCGCCTCTTGCCGTGTCATAAAAAAATGAATGCCTCCTGTTGAATCTGCCCAACGGTTTGGATTAAACTGCTCAGCATACATGACCTGTCCCACTTGATAAATAAATCGTTCATCAGCATAAGACACCGCCTCTTGATAGCCTTGGCTAGCATCGATACTTTTAATCGTCAATACTTTAGCATACTCACACCGACAACTATAATCTGTGGCCGATGTTCGCTGAGCCCCAGCTGGAATAAGCAATTGGACTAGCCGGTCATCAAAACACTTTTTGTAAGCCACAAAGGGACCACTTTCAGGACAGTGTTGTGCAAAAAAGCGGGTCTCTTTATCCGCCTGAACCGCGGTCAGGTTCGCTTCTTCCAGTATGGCTCGATAGAAGTTTGCGCCTTTCATAAGACTACCACTTAGATCACAGCCACGTAGATCAGCCCCTATTAATTGGCAGTCACTTAAATCGGCCTGAATAAACTGACAGTCACGGCATAAACTGTTGGTTAAATCAGCCCCTCTGAAATTTGTTCCACTGAAATTCATCTGTTTAAAGCACACATTGTTAAAATCCTGGCCACTTAAATCACGGTTCGACCAATCTAGGCCGACAAACATACGGGACTGCTCGATTTCACTATCACTCATGCCACCGACTTACCTCCTCACGAGAGTCACTCTTGCCATTCTTTCATAAAGGCGGTTAAAAAAGCTTCCATCACCGCTTTACGCTCTTGACCAATTTCACGGGCTAATGCCGTGTGCATCATATCTGGTAACCGTAATAGCTTTTCATAAAAATGATTGATCACGGTCTCATTGACCCGGTACTCCGATTTCGTTTTTAATTCCCGTGGCGGAATGTCTGGGTCGTATATTTTATGACCCGTGTGGCCACCGTAATAAAAAGTGCGGCCAATCCCCGTGGCTCCCACTGCATCCAAACGGTCAGCATCTTGAACAATTTGCGCCTCCATGGTCAACTCTTCAGGCGTTTTGCCAAGACTAGCACTAAACGATACATGATCAATGATATAAAAAAGCGTCTTGATTTGATCATCCGCTAGATCGATTGACGTCAAAAAGTTTGTTAGTTCTTGGCGGGCCTGCGCTACATCCGGTACTAATTTATCATCAGTCACATCGTGTAAATACGCCCCGGCAACTACCAGAAAATAATCGCAGTTTTCGCTTTTAGCTAAGCGTTTTGCCATCTTAACCACTCGTTCAATGTGATCCATGCTATGGCCAGAAGCATCTTTTTCCAGAACCCTTTGAGCATAGTCCGCTATTAGCGCTAATTGTTTGGTTTCTTCCATTTCGTGACCTCCTTGTTAATACCTTCCTTAAGAAAGTATCTCTCTACCTATGGTACTATTTCCTACTAAAAATTAATAGACTTTCACTCTTTTATAAAAAAAAAGACCAGTTTCCCAGTCTTTCAACACCTTCTAATTATCTTGTTTCGTAGCAGCGATGACTAACTCCCGGATTGAAACACTTTGGGGCATTTCATACATATAGGCCACACTTTCAGCTACTTTAATTGGATCCAGTGCGGCACCGCCCATGGTTTCTTTCCAGTCATTATAGCCGTCTTTCATCTCCTGATTGGTTGTGTGACTTAATAATTCCGTTTCAGCTGCCCCTGGGGAAATCAACAAGACCCGCACATTGGCAGCTGCGGCTTCCATCCGCACGGTTTCCGTTAAACCATGAACCCCGTATTTGGTTGCGCAGTAAGCCGCATGATTTCCAAATGCTTTAAAACCAACAATCGATGAGACATTAACAATGGTACCGCCTTGGCGCTCCTTCATACCTCCCAGAACACAACTAATGCCATTGAGCGTCCCTAAGACGTTCGTGTCGAGCATCCGTGACCATTCAGTAGGATCTTGATCTGCCACGTCTCCTAGGAGCATCTGGCCGGCATTGTTGATCAACAAGTCCACTGGACCATATAACCCTTCCGCTTCTTGAATGGCTTCTGCGAAAGCGAGTCGATCACTAACATCCACTTGTTTTACTAGCGTGCGAGGTAAATTAAACTCGAGCATTTTTTCTGTTCGACGGCCAATCAATAACAAAGGATGCCCTTTTGCGCTAAATAAGTGAGCCATTTCTTTCCCAAATCCGCTACTGGCACCGGTGATGACGATTAATTGTTGAGACATTTTATTTCCTCCATTTTCTATTGAGTAGACGTATCCATAAAATTAGTATACATTGAATAGACAGTAATACTAGTACGCACTTTCAGGTCACTCAGTAACCTAAAGGAAACCATCGATAAAGGAGCACAGACATGTACTTAAACGAATTTGATGCCACCATGCAACTGATTCAAGGCAAGTGGAAAATATATTTACTCTATGAAATTGCCGAAAATCAAATTGCTCGTTTTAACCAGCTGTCCCGTAGTCTGCCTAATATTTCCAATAAAATATTAACCAGTCAGTTAAGAGAATTAGAACAGGACGGGTTAATCCAGCGGGAAATTTTTCCCGAAATACCGCCACGAGTAGAATATCAGCTGACAGCTAAAGGTCAATCCCTTATGCCCGTTCTGGATGTGATCTGCCAATGGGGGCTGACCAATGTTCCCACAACAGAACTGACTGAGATCCTTTGCGACGAAAGGGAAAACTAATTCGCAAAAGCCCTTGCATCAGTTTGGTAATTCTGAGATAATTTTTGTAATAACTTGAGTCAATCAAGAATCGAAAGGATGATGGATATGAGAAAACTAATTGCCTATACACACGCTCATCACAACACGCACAAGGAGGAGCAGGACAACTAATCCATCTTCTCCTGGAAAAGGAGACTTGATTGAACACACTACTAACATTAGGCTGGAATGAGGCCTTCGGGTGTTACGCCGAAAAAGAACAGCTTGCCAGAATCATCACAACTGGCCAAAATACCTATCAGGGTCTGACCATTAACGGCCCCTGCCATTTAAAACTCACGGGAAAAGTTTCCCATTCGATTACCGAAAAATACGATTTGCCTGCTGTTGGTGATTGGGTGGTCACGGATCCCCATCAGCAAGTCATTCAACAGATTATCCCTAGACGCTCTAGCTTTGTCCGCAATGTGGCTGGTAACCAAGACCAGCGGCAGGTCATTGCAGCCAATTTAGATGAAATCTGGCTAGTCATGAGTCTGAACCATGATTTGAATTTACCTCGTCTAAACCGTTATATTATTAACGCCTGGGACAGTGGTGCCCTGCCAGTAATTATTTTAACCAAAGCCGACTTAATCGCCGATTCAACAATGATTATTAAAGAGATTCAGCTGGAACATCCAGGGATTGATGTGCTGGTTTGCAGTGCTAAAACCGGGGTGGGGCTCGAAGACTTACAAGCCCGTTTAACCCATTACCGCACGATTGCCTTAGTCGGTTCTTCGGGAATTGGCAAATCGACTTTGATTAATCAATTAGCAGGTCGAGACCTACAGTTAACTGGCGACATTCGTGAAGACGACGGTCGCGGCCGCCACACTACGACTTCCCGCAATTTATTAGCGGTCCAACATGCCTGGCTGGTGGATACTCCGGGAATGAGGGAATTTGGTTTGTGGTCCACCGGCGAACAGCTGAATCAGACTTTTGAAGATATCGCTGAATTGGCTGAAAGCTGTCGCTTTGGCGATTGTGCTCATGGCAGCGAACCTGGCTGTGCCGTTACTAGCGCTATTGCCCAAGGACGCTTAAGTGCTGAACGCTTTAAAGACTATCAGAAACTACAGCGGGAACTGGCTTATTTAGAGAAGCGCAAACGCGAAACTGAACTAAAAAAAAGACGATAAACAAGACCCTCATCAGTCGAACTTGCGACTGATGAGGGTCTTTTCTACATCAACATTTTGGTTCGTTTAGCTGGTTGACGTTCTGGAAGATGAGCAAACATATCCTCCAACATCCCCCGTAAACCATAATGATAACTAAAGCCCCACTCTTCCTTGGCACACGTCGCATCCAAACTGTTGGGCCAGCTGTCAGCAATTTTTTGCAGCATCGGATTAACCTTATACGTCATCTCAAAACTAGGGTAAATCTGGCGAATCTCAGCCGCAATCTCTTCTGGCGTAAAGCTCATGGAACTGATGTTAAAGGCGTTGCGGTGAACCAATTTTGAACCGTCTGCCTCTAATAAATCAATGATGGCATGGATGGCATCAGGCATATACATCATGTCTAAACGCGTATCAGCTGAAAGTGGGCATTCGTATGTTCCAGCGTCCATCGCCGCGTAACAAATTTCGATGGCGTAATCGGTGGTGCCGCCTCCTGGTGGTGCCAGGTAGGAGATTAACCCCGGAAAACGGACCCCTCGAGTGTCCACGCCAAAGCGTTCGTAATAATAGTCACACAATAACTCTCCAGCCACTTTATTGACTCCGTACATAGTGGTTGGTCGTTGGATGGTCACTTGAGGCGTTAAGTCTTTTGGTGTGCTAGGACCAAATGCGCCAATTGAACTGGGCGTAAAGAAAAGTAAATCTCGTTCACGGGCAACTTCTAAGGCATTCATCGTGCCTTCCATATTAACCTTCCAAGCTAACTGTGGTTTCGTTTCCGCTACTGCTGATAACAGCGCAGCTAAATGAATCAGTGTGTCCACTTGATAGTCTTCGGCAATCGCTAAAAAGCGCTGATAATCCAACACATCTAATACTTCAAAGGGTCCCTCACGGACAATGGCCGAACGGTCACTGGCTACATCATTGGTCGCAATGACATTCTCAACCCCATATTTAGCTCGCAATGCGCGAGTTAGTTCTGAACCAATTTGCCCTAAAGCACCTGTAATCAATATTTTTTTCATTTTACGGGCTCCTCTCACATTCCCTTATTAGAACACGTTCCTTTTTTCTAATAGTGACCCTTAAATCAAGTCAAATTCTCGCCCGACGGTTTCATAAACAGCTAAGGCCTGATCTAACATTTCTTTTGTATGACCGGCTGTTGGCATATTACGGACACGGGCAGTCCCTAATGGTACCGTCGGAAAAACAATCGCCTTCACATATACCCCTTCTTCATACAACCGTCTACTAAAGTCTTGAGCTAACTGCTCATCGCCAATAATCACAGGGGTAATCGGTGTTTCCGTAATACCAGTTTCAAACCCAAGTTGAGTCAATTTAGTCTTAAAGTAAGTGGCATTGTCCCACAAGTCATCATTTAATCGAGTATCCTGATCCAGAATTTGCAGTGATTTAATTGCGGCAGCCGCATCTGCTGGCGTCATTGATGTCGAAAATAAGAACGGACGTGACCGCACCTTTAACCAATCAATCAGTTCTTGAGTTCCCGCTACATAGCCACCCACAACGCCAATCGCTTTTGACAAAGTGCCGATTTGAAACTCGACTTCTTGCTCCAGACCAAAATGTTTCACCGTTCCGTGGCCATGACCTAAGACTCCCGAGCCATGGGCGTCATCGACATACACCATCAAATCAAATTCTTTGGCAATGACTACAATTTCCGGTAATTTACAAATATCGCCGTCCATTGAAAAAACACCATCCGTAATGTACATCGCCTTTTCATAAAGGCCTGAATCTCTGACTGCTTGGGCTTTCTCTCTAAAATCCGTCATATCCGAATGATTCACCCGAATAACTTTGGCACCTGACAGACGGCAGCCATCGATGATTGAGGCATGATTTAATTCATCTGATAAAATAACATCGTTCTTCCCCATAACTGCTGAAATCGCTGCCATATTACAATTAAAACCTGATTGGTACGCAATGGCGGCCTCTGTGCCTTTAAAGTGAGCTAACTCCTGTTCCAAGTCCAAATGAACTTGCAAGGTGCCATTGATCGTTCGAACGGCACCAGCTCCTGCTCCCCATTTCTCTAACCCCGCCTTAGCAGCGGCAACTACGCGGCTATCCGTTGCTAATCCTAAATAATTATTGGAAGACAAATTAATTAAGTCACGCTGACCAATGGTGATCAGTGGGCCGTTAGGGCTGGCCAACGGTTCAATCTGGTTATAGAGACCTTTACTCTTTAGCTCATTCAAATTTGTTTCTAAAAATAAATTCAGTTCCTTGCTCATTAACAATCCCTCCACCTTTTTATTCCATGATTCACAGCTCGACAAAGGAGATCAGGAATTACCCTTCTCTCATGCATTCGTCGAGCTTACTATCTCTATTATAGAATGATTTAGGCTAAATTGATAATAATATCAATCGCTTTCATCGTATCCTTAGCCAATTGTAATGGAGCCTCTCTGTAAGGGCTTAATTCGGCTGTCAGCGGGCCGTCGTAGCCGACTTCTTTCAAGGCAGATACCAATTTCGGCCAATCCAAATCGCCAGCTAGCAAAGGGGTGAAACCTGTTATGTTTCCTATGTTTGTACTGAAATCTTTGACATGAACTTTGACAATTCGCTTCCCTAAAATCTTAACCCACTGATCTGGAAAGCCGAATTGCAACACATTGCCCGCGTCAAAGTAAATTCTAATAAATGGATGAGCAATCTCATCAATAAACTGGCGCATTTCCAATGGGCTGTATAAAAACTTATTCCAGACGTTTTCCACACCTATCACGATGCCTTTTTTTTCAGCATAAGGGGCCAATTCCCTGAAGGCTTCCTGAGACAAACGGTAGCAAGTTTCATAATCATTTTCAGCTGTGACCACCCCTGGTACAATTAACACCGTATCTCCACCAAAAATTTGACAGGCATCAATCATCCGCCGTGCCACTTCTTTCCCTTGCTCACGAATGGTTGGATCTGGTGAATTTAGCGGGTATTTCCAGTGAAGGGCTGTAGCTACACTAGAAATTGGCAACTGATAGTGATCCGACACTCTTTTAATCGCCGCAAAATCGGCTTCTTTCATGTTCAATGTGACATGTGGGCTATCTTCCAATCCTAATTCTGAAACTATGGTGTCGTGTTTCACCTCTTCAGCCATATTCAACTCAATCGTTTCAAAGCCCGCTTCTTTAGCAGCTTTAAATGTCTCTTCAATCGTTAAGTTCGTTGGCAATGTCCAACTGTTAATCCCAATTTTCATCCCTTAACCTCGTTTCTTTTTTGTTGTGTGATGGATTCGTAAGCCAATTGAACCATTTCGATGGTAAAACGACCCGCATGCCCATCAACTGGTGACGGTAAGTCTTTTTCAATTACGTCTTTAAAGACCTTAAACATGGCCATATCCATATCTGTTTCGTAATAAACCCATTGATTTTGCTGATTCCCACTTTGGTATAAGGCCGCTTTGCGACCAAAGCCATCCACCACTGTTCGACCTTTTTCAGAAATAATTTCCAATAGGGCATCGCCCCAAACTGGGTAATGCTCTGGACGGTTCCATGAAGTATCTAGACTCAGCACTTCTCCGGTCTTAAAGCGAACATGCAGCAAGCCACTGTCCTCAGTTGGAATGTCACTAACTGCTGTGACGCCATAAGCTGAGACGCTGCCAATTTCAAGTTGAAACAGCCAGTTAACCAAATCCGCCATATGAATGGTATGGTCGATAATTGCCCCCCCACCGGATAGTGCTTTGTCGACGAACCAGCCTCCGGGAATCTTGCCATGATTGCTGGCGTTTATCGCGTAAATCTGACCAAGCTGTCCCTGATCGACCACTCGTTTTAACTCTTGCATGGTCGGTGCAAAACGAACAGGGTGACACACTAATAACTTAACCCCATTTTTTTCAGTTGCGGCAATCATCTCATCGGCTTCTTCAAGGGATATGGCCATCGGCTTCTCCACAATCACATGGCATCCTTGATTGGCTGCTACAATGGCATACTCTTTATGATAGGCATTTTCCGAGCAAATAAGCACCGTATCACAGGTGAGCAACAGCTCACTTAAGTTATCCATAAAAGGCAGTCCATGATCTTGAGCCCATTCACGTCCCACCTCTCGATGATCGTAAACACCTGTTAACGGCACACCTAATTCTTTGAGACAACGAAGATAGCTGTCAACATGCATATGGGCACTGCCAACAATCCCGACTTTCATTTGACCACCTCCATTTCCCCTGACATCAAACTTGTATTAATCACATTTAACCACTGCTGATTTAAAGGATTAACAGCCATTAAGTCATAGTTGTCTGGGACAACACAATCTGAGGTAAAGGCTGTTTCACTTTCTGAGTCAAAGACATATAGACCTTTGGTTCCTACCAGTTCGGTTTTTTTGATGTAGCCTAGACCTTTTCCTGTCATATTGAGACAGATATTTGCCAAGACATTATTTGAAAAAGCCATTGTCACTATTAAGACTTGTTTCCCTTTACCATAACTGGCCGAAACAGATTTTAACTCTGTCACACCTGCCGCCTTTATCCAGTCAAGAACGTCACTTAGCAGTGGATCCTGGTCTTGAACCTGCCCCTTTAGGGTTAGTGAATAACGAAAAAAAGTGACAGCACCGAGGTCCCCTCTTAGCGCCAGCTGAATTCCTGCTTGATCTTCTAATCTCATCTCTCTTCCTCATTTCCTTAAATGATTGCCTGACTGAATCGTCACAATTTGGTTACGGTCAATAGACTCTTGGGCCGCCAATACTAACCGTGTGACACTGGCACTGCTAGTCAAATCAGAACGAGGTTGGCCCCCCTGTCTCATGCAGCGGATAAACTCCTGAATCATCTCGTCGTCCCCACCACTATGCCCGCCACTATCAACAATTTTATAGGTCAGCTTTTCTGCTTTTAAACGATCGTCCACGATGATTTCGTTCCGCTGATCGTCAAAATAAAGTTCACCTTTAGTCCCAAAAAACTGGAACTCCCGGCGATAGTAGGCACTGAAATGACAGATTGAATAGGTCAGCTTGACTTTATTCTGGTAATTGATCAATAAGGCTTGGTGGTCTTGAACGTCGATCTCAGACTCAAAAACGCAGTTATCCGGCCAGTCCACTTGCCACTCTTTCCCTTTGTGGACTTTCAGATTTAATAAACTCTCTTCACATTCGTATTGAATGGGACAACTTCGGCAATTCAAGGGTTCGGTTAAAGGGGCACCAAATTTACGAATAGCCCCAGGCTCCCCAAAGACTTCTAAGCCTCCTAGTCCAGCCACTTGAGTCGGTTCCCCATCGATCAACCAGTTTAAAATATCCAAGCTGTGAGTTGATTTTTGCAGCAGTAAGCTGTGTGCTTTAGCCTGAGTACGATGCCAGTCATGAAAAAAAGCATAACCACCGTAATCAATATGATCGACACCATTTGCCAGGAACATCTCTCCAATGGCCCCACCAGCAATCAACTCTTTAGCTTTAGCATAAAGGGGGGCGTATCGCAAAACATACCCCACTAAAAAAACCTTTTGATAAGTACTTAAAGCCACTTCCAGTTCCGCTACTTTTGCTTCACTGATCTCCAATGGCTTCTCACAAATAATGTGTTTTTGATACTTAATCGCCTCCAGAACGATTTCTCCATGGGTGTCATCAGGAGTCGCAATAAAGACTGCTTCCACCTGGGGATTCCTTAAAAGTTCACGATAATCGGTTGTTGTAGCAATTCCCTGGTTCTCAAACAGTTCAAAGTGGTTACCTGTTACATCATTGACCATTACCACCTCAATTTCAGCATGGGGAATTAAGCTGTGTAAAGCAAATTTACTTCCACGATTCCCTAACCCAATAACACCAAATTTTATCGTCATTTTTTACATCCTTTCATTTGGGATGAGCCTATGTCCTCCTGATTATCTCAATGGACGATCCCTTTTGGAACCCTCTATCTGCCAAATAATCTTTTTCTATACATACTAAGTCTTTCATTAAACATTCTTTCCTTATCTGTCTTGGCAATCAAAAACAGAGAGAGCACGAACTCCCCCTGCTACACTTAACTCTTCGATCCACTTAAAGCAATGCCTTCAATAAATTGTTTTTGGAAAATCAGGAAAACAATAATTAATGGCACAATCGCTAAAAAGGAACCTGCCATCAGCAACGGATAATTGGTGGCATGTTGTCCGCTTAGTGAGGCCAATCCTGCCGAAAGGGTCATTTTTTCTGGTGATGTGTTCACAATTAATGGCCAAAGTAAGGAATTCCAGCCGTACAGCAATGAAAAGATTGACAAAGAAATCAAAGCCGATTTAGACAGTGGCAAAATAATCGTAAAGAAAATTTTAATTCGAGAACAGCCATCAATAATCGCTGCTTCCTCAATCTCTTTAGGGATACTCATAAAAAATTGCCGTAATAAGAAGGTGCCAAATGCTGAAAACAAACCGGGCATAAACAGGGCCGGAATAGAATCAAGCAAGCCTAACTTCTGAATAATCAAGTATTGTGGAATCAAAAAGACTTGACCTGGCACCATTAGAACCGACAATAACAGAATGAATAACCCGTTTTTAAAGGGAAATTCCAACCGAGCAAATGCGTATGCGGCCATGGCACAAAAGAAAACTTGCCCCACTGTAATGACAGCTGTTGAGACAAATGTATTCAAGTAAAAGCGGCCAAAATTTAGTTCCGTAAATATACTGGAAAAATGTTGCCATTGAGGATTCGCCGGTAAAAACGTCGGCGGTACTGCAATCGCCTCAGTATTGGTTTTTAAAGCTGTCAACACCATCCATAAAAAAGGAAATACCATCATCACTGAGCCTAAAATTAACAAGACATGGATCCCGATTTTTCTACCACCCTTAGCTTCTTTCATTTTTTTCTCCTATCTTAGTAATGAACCCATTTTTTCTGGAAACGGAAATTAATCACTGTAATCAGCAATGTCATTAATAACAGCACCACTGAAATAGCAGCGGCATACCCTTTGTCATTAAACACAAAGGCGTTGCGGTAAAATAAATAAGACAAGGACTGAACACTTTTCAAGGCTGGATTGGTTTCAGAATACATCAAGAAGATTAAATCATAGACTTGTAAGCCTGAAATTAATGACGTAATCAAATTAAAAAAGATTGTCGGCGTTAATAAGGGCAGCGTAATCGAAAAAAACTTGCGCAACGGTCCAGCGCCATCCATCTCTGCCGCTTCATAAAAGCTGCTGGAGACACCTTGTAAACCAGCCAAATACAGCACAATCGACGTTCCTAAAGAACTCCAGACCCCCACCGTAATTAAGGCAAGCATGGCCCAACGGCTGTCTGTTAACCAATTCGGTCCCGTAATCCCGATGTAAGACAACAGTTGATTGATGATGCCATACTCGGAATTAAACATCCACTTCCAAATCATCGCCACAGCCGAGGTCATGGTCACGGCTGGTAAAAAATAAATCACGCGATAGAAACTAACACCTTTAATCTTATTATTTAACAAAACTGCGATTACGATTGAAATGACCACTCCAATCGGCACCGTAAAAATAGCATAAGTGACGGTGTTTTTAAGTGCTACCAGAACCGTTGAATCTGTCAATAACTTCTGATAGTTGGCCAATCCGGTGAACGTATAGCCACCAAATTGTCCCCATTGAGTAAAGGAATAAAACCCATTTTGAACCATGGGGATTAAATAAAATATCAGTATTCCCACCAATAAGGGCCCAGCGAAAACAATTGCAGTCAAGAGACCTTCTTTGTCGTATTTTTTACCAAAAATCCTGATGGCTCCTTTTTTCATTCTAGTCACCCTTTACTATTTTGCTAATAAGACATTCGCCTGCTCCACATACTTAGTAGCAGCCTCTTTGACTGTCATATTCCCTAACCATGCTTCATTAAAAATCTCTGTTTCAATGGCAATAGCGGCCATGCCATTTTTATTATTGGGAAGTGGTACGGCATATTCCACCGCGTCAACAAATACTTGAATATCTTTATCTGGATACGCATTGACCCAGGCTTCTTGAGAGCCATTATATGCGGGGATTACCACACCGGTTTCAGCCACTTTTTTATTGACCGCTTCGGTAGACAAATAGGCGATCCATTTAGCGGCAGCCTCCTTATGTTTCGTATGGGCCGACATCACATTGGCTAAGGCATTGGAAGTCGTCGCTCTTACTTTCCCTTTTGGCAAGGGTGCCACGTCTAAGTTTTCCTTACCGTACGCTTCTTCAAAGAAAACTGGTGTCATGTATGAACCATCGATTGCCATCGCCACCTTTCCCGATTGCAGGAGTTCTGATTGAGAACTGTTTGCCATCATTTCCAGTGGAACTGCTGACCCTTCTTCTTGGAATTTATGCCAAAATTCAACTCCCTCAATCGTTGCTGGTTGATCAAATGCTGATTTTTTACCATCATCGGTAAAGGGTTGACCTTCATTTTGATAGATTGTTTCGTAATACCCTCCTTGCCACGTTACCGGTGTGGCCATACCATAAATGCCTTTATCCGCATTTGTTAACTTTTTGGCAACCGACTGCCAAGTCTCCCATGTCCAGGTATCATCCGGATAAGCAATTCCCGCCTCATCAAATATTTTTTTGTTATACCATAGTCCATTTGTATCAAAATCTTTGGGAATACCGTACAATTTGCCATTATTGGTGTAAGAGTCTAAGTATTGCTCTGGGAAATTGGAAACGTCAATCTCAAATTCATCAAGAGGGGCCACCACTCCGGCTTCAATATAATCCGTTGATTTTGGAATATTCAACCAAAAAACATCAGGCGCATTTTTACCGGTAATCGCTGTTTCTAATTTTGTCCAGTATTGGGCCCAAGGTGTGATTTCCACTTTAATTTTCAGCTCTGGATTATCTTTTTCAAATTCTTTCGCTAATTCTTCAAAAACTGGGGCTTGAGACTTGTCCCATAACCCATAAGAAATTTCGGTTTTGCCTCCTTTTGAACTGCCGCCTTCCTTCTTTCCGCAGCCAACAGCTGCCACTAACACTAAACTTAAAAGCCCTAATAAAAAAATTATCCCTGTCTTATTTCTACCTTTCACGATCCCTTTTTCCATACTAACTGCCTCCCTTTTCCATATTTTTAGTGTGTGCCTTAAAACGGCTAAGGTCTCAAGGAACACAAGATTCACAATAGTTGGCGCTTTCATATCCACTCGTTCTAACAAGACCTCTTGGCTAAGTCTGACTGGCTAGAGTAGTCTCTTCATAGACTTTGATTGACCGTTGATATTCACTAGGAGTCTGACCTTCGTATTTTTTAAAACTGGTTGAAAAATAGTGAACGGAATCAAACCCCGTTAACTGAGAAATTTCAGTAAAGCTTAAATTGGCTTCGCGAATTAATTTTTTAGCAGCCTCCATGCGCAAGGCCTTTAAATACTGCATCACCGTGTAGCCTGTTTCTTTTTTAAAGAAGCGCTTTAAATAGGTTTTACTTAAATAAAATTCATTGCACAAATCATCCAATAAAATCGTCTCGTGTAAATTTTTTTCCAAGTAGCGCACGATTCGGTTAATCACATCGTCCCGAAAATTCTTTTTCAGCAAGCCTGATGAACGCGCCAGGTTAACTGGATCTAACTCGGCTCTGATCAAGGTAATCAGAAATTGTTGCAAATATAAATACATCATTTGCTCGGCACCGACTAAGGGATGTTTCAAGCGATTTCCCGCCTGATACAAACGCCCTAATTCACTGACAAAGACACTTTTGGACTCCCCGATAAAACGACCTAAGAGCTTGCGCTCATTCTCTGTTAATGTCATTATTTTTTGGTCAAAAAAGGCCATCGCCGTTGATTGACAGATGAAACTAATCACCAGTACATTGGATGCTACAATGCCGTTTCCGCCAATTGTATGAAACTCATTTGGCCGGTGAAAAATAATATCACCTTCTGACAGCTGATAATTAATGCCATCAGCCGATACTTCAATTTCACCTTTATCCACATAAACAAACTCCCAAAAATCGTGTTTTTCACCTTCAAAAAAATAGCTTTTCGTGAACTCATTGTAATAAACAGTAATGATGTTCTCGATCTCTATCAAAAATTTAGGCATCTGCAATCTGTCTTCAATATTTTCTCCATCTAGCTGTGTCATGTTTATACCACCATTCATTTTCATCCTGTTAGCACTAAAGCTACATCTATAGAATAACACTCAAAACCTCTGTCGAGTTGAATAGAGATACTTTTTTATACCCTCATTATTACCTTAAAACAGCCGGTTGAATAGTAGCTCTGTCGCTGTTGGCCTTTTTGTATAAAATTTCGAGCCTTATGCCAAAATAGCTCATTTCACAAATTGCTCAACTTTCAGTTGGGCTTTTTGTGCAAAAACTAAAGCCTTCATTCTAAATCTTCTAAAAGCCTTCTCTTGCTATGATGAACGTGGAAAAGAAAACGTTTTATCACTTTAGGAGGTTAGATAGATGTTAAAGGTCGGATTAGTCGGATTAGGATTTATGGGAAACTCACATTTACAAAATTACATTCGGTTAGAAGCAGAAGGATTGCCCATTAAGTTAGTGGCCATTTGCGATGTGGATGAGGCTAAACAGGGTGGCGCTTTAGTTGAAGGTAATCTACCAACAGGCCTTAGTCCTGTGGATTTCAGCCAGTATAACTTCTACAGCGACATGGTAGAAATGATTGAACAGGAAGACTTGGATTATGTCGATTTATGTTTACCGACTTATTTACATGCACCAAAAACGGTCGAGGCCATGGCTCTCGGCATGCATGTTTTTTGTGAAAAACCAATGGCGATTTCCTCCATTGCAGCTCAGGAGATGATTGAGGCCTCAGAAACCTACGGTAAACAGTTGATGATTGGTCAAACATTGCGCTTTTTCCCAAGCTACCTTTATCTCAAAGAAACAATTGATTCAGGTCGCTATGGCAAGGTTGTGGCAGGCTCATTCTTCCGTGGCGGCACCACTCCCGTTTGGTCGTGGGAAAACTGGCTGCTCAAAAAAGATAAATCAGGCGGCTGTTTGCTGGATCAGCACATTCACGATGTGGACACGATTAACTGGCTATTTGGTCCACCTGAATCTGTTTCAACAAGCGGCAAAGTGATCCATGAAGGGAACGGTTACGATATCGTTTCTTCCAACTATTATTATGCCGATGGCAAAGTGATCAACGCTGAGGATGATTGGACGATTAACAATGAGGATTTCGGTTTTGAAATGCGTTTCCGAGTGAACTTCGAAAGTGGCACGATTATTTTGGAAAACGGAAAATTTACCGATTACCCTCACGGAAAAAGCAGTTTTGAACCTGAAATCAGCAAGGAAAGTGGCTACTATTTAGAGATCAAACACTTTGCAGAGAGTATTCTCCATAATACTCAAGCAGATCGCCGAGTGCCATCTGACAGCGCCAAACAAACGATTTACATTGCTGAAAAAGAACAACTATCAGCTGATGCTAAAGGTGAACAAGTCTTCCTTTAAAATCAAAAAAAGCGAGCAGCCCCAAGGGATCTGCTCGCTTTTTTTGACTGGTTTAAACTAAAAGTTGAGTATTTCAGGCTGACCACTAATAAGTAGCATAACATTTATAAGGTAAGCTATTAACCCAATCATTTTCAACTTGTTCAAAGGTAATATCATGGGTTACCATCGGTTTTCTCCTACTCTATTCTTTTACTGAGCCTAAAACTAGCCCGTTGATTAAGTACCGCTGTAAGAAGGGATAAATCATTAAAATCGGCACAAGTGACACCAATACTTTCGCTGAGTTTAACGTCATGGACGATAAATTGGCCACACTTGCTAACTCCTCTGCGGTCAGCCCATCGGTTTGTTGTGTCGCCAAAACCAACTGTTGCAAATACGATTGCAGGGGTATTTTAGCTTGATCATTTATATAAATCAGACCATCAAAAAAGGCATTCCAGTGACCCACAATAATAAAAAGAGTGATTGTCGCAATAGATGGCAAGGAAATTGGCAAAAAGATCTTCAAGAGAACCGTGAGTGGTGAAGCCCCATCTATAATGGCCGCTTCTTCGAGAGAATCAGGGATGCCCTTAAAAAAATTCATCATTAAGATGACGTTAAAAATAGGAACGGCCCCTGGCAAAATCAAGGCCCAAATGCTGTTCATAATTCCCAATTTACTAACCACAAAATAAGTTGGGACAATGCCCCCGCTAAATAGCATATTAAAGACTAAAAACCACATGTAAAGATTGCGATATTTAAACTGCTTTACCGAGCGCGATAAAGGAAAAGCCATTAAAATCACTAAAATCAAATTTAGACCGCCACCCAATATAACCCGTTTAATCGACACCATAAAAGCCTGCCAAAAAGCGTGATCTTTCATAATTTTTTCATAGGACGATAAGGAAAATTCAACTGGCCAAAATGATACCATGCCACTCATAGCAGCTGTTTTAGAGCTAAATGAAATAGCGATCGTGTTGACCAAGGGGGCCAGCGAAAGAAAGGCTGCCACAATCAACATCACATAAATAAAAAACGTTACAATTCGATAAGACAAACTCTTGGATTGAACCATATTCTATCTCCTTTTCTAAAACAGCTTATAACCGGCAAATTTATCGGCTAATTTGTAGGATGTCACTATTAGGATAAAACTAATCACTGATTTCATTAACCCAATAGCCGCACTAAAGGAGTATTTCATATTGATTAGTCCCATTCGATAAACATAAGTATCAATGATATCCCCGGTCTTATAAACAAGGGGATTATACAAATTAAACACTTGATCAAAGCCTGCATTCAAGACACTGCCTAAATTTAAAGTAGCCAATAAGATGATGGTTGGTAAAATTCCCGGTAGCGTAATGTGCAGCATCTGTTTCAACCGGCCTGCCCCATCCATGGCCGCAGATTCGTACAAAGCAGGATTTATGCCTGTCAAAGCAGCTAAATAGATAATCGTCCCGTAACCATAACCTTTCCAAACATCTGTCATAATTAGAAACGGCCTAAACCATTTATTACTGGCCAAAAACATAATCCGTTCAAATCCAATGGCTTCCAAAAAATTGTTAAACATGCCATCGTAAGAAAAGACCATGGTCAACACGGTGGCTAAGGCCACCCAAGACAAAAAATTCGGCAAATAGACGATTGTCTGCACGGAACTCTTAAACCATTTTAGGCGAGCTTCATTTAAAATGAGGGCAAACGTAATTGGCACAATCATTCCTAGCACAATTTTCCCAATAGCAATGATCAGCGTATTGGAAAATATTTGCCCACTATCAGGAATCTCAAAGATGTATTTAAAATGTTTTAGCCCAACCCAAGGTGAGTTCAAAAACCCCTTAGCTGGCACAAAATCTTGAAATGCCATGACAATCCCAAACATAGGAATAACATGAAAAATGGTTAATAACACCACTCCCGGCAACAACATCACATGATAATACCACTGAGTATTTGTCACTTTTTTCGTTTTTATTTTCTTTTCAAGTCCACTCTTTGCAATCATGTTTCCTCAACTCCTTCTTTTTTTGAGAAGCTATCTCATTGTCGATTTTGTCAATCATTGCTTTCATATTTCTTAAGAGCCCCCAGACTAAGAAACTAAAATAAAAAACGATATAGAGTGAAACAGGAAGGATAGTGCCAATAATAAGCATCGACCCGATTATCACCCCGTTTAAGACACTGACTCGCCAATAGTGACACGCTAAAAGACACGCATTAACCATTACCCCTAAAAAAGTAGTTTCAAATCTTGCTAGAAGGAGGAATTGAACGGGTAGGACACCGACAGTCAACAAAGCCAAAAGCAACACACTAACTTTTGCCAACAGATTCATCAATGTGGCTTGTTCCAGTCTAACCATATTAAATATAAAAACATAAAGAACAAACAGATCTAAAATGAACATGGCTAAGGATGACCAAAATTTCTTGCAATACCCTTTGATAAAAGACTTGAATACGGATTCTGTCCCGCCCTCTATTTTTTTTAATAAGCTGTAAAATAGGCCTGTTAAAGACGGACCGGTCAGTGATAAGGAAAGCACAATCCAAGATAAATTGGCGAGTTTATTGGGCAGTATCAAAAGATTAAACACCAAAAATAAATTGGCCAAAATAAAGAGGAGATTCGCAGCAAATAACTGACTGGCAAATTGGCAAAATCGTGAGACCACCTGTTTTTCATTGATAAACTGAAACACTTCCGCCACCTTCTTCCCCTAGAAAGAGCTAGCTCAAATCAAGCCAGCTCATTTTCGTTACTTTTGATCCATCACTTGTTGAATTTCTTCTATTATTTGATCACCACCCATTTTTTTCCACTCTTTAACATATTGATCAAAGTAACTAAGTGGCTCTTCTCCCGTAATGATTTTGAGGTACATCTCATCTTCAATCTTTTCCAAATTAACCCATTTTTCCAACATGGTTTCTGTCTGATCAAAATATCCCACTTGTTTAATATCCGTGTCATCAGCCGTTGTTGCTTTCATGCCTTCAAGAATCGCTGTAATTTCTCCCCAAGCCACGGTGTCATTACTGGGAACTTTTCCACCATCTGCGTATTTTTGATACTTATCAAATACCGGACGAATATCTGGACTTAATTTATCGCCGTCGTTAGTTTCAACAGCTTCAACAAAACTTTGATAATTGACTTTATTCGCATCTGCAAAGGCGAGTTTTACTGGAATTGGTAAGTGGAACCAGGCAAAAGTTTGCCCCTTAAGATGTTCCTCTTTATAAGCTTTGGCTTCCTTTGTTGAGCCAAAAAAGAAGTCATTATTGAGATTGAGAGCCTTCATCACTGCCTCTGGGTGGGCATAATCTTTTTTAACCACAATATAGTTGCCAGTATCTGGCCGACCAAAATAAGTCTTAAAAATCCCATTGTCGTCTTTTGGTACATTAACTGCCACCCACTCTGCTTTTGGATCATTTTTGACAGATTCAGGTAAATCATATTTTGACGACCAAAAACCATCAAAGTGAATCCCTAATTTACCAGAAGAAATTAACGCGACCCGATCATCATTTTTGCGGACAGCCATCTGTTTATCGATCACCCCGTCTTTGTATAAAGCGGCTAACTCCTCTAAAACTGCTTTAGTTTCTGGAGTGTTACTACCGTAGCTGACTTTTCCTGACTCATCGACTAACCACTGTCTCGGATAGGCATTACTTTCATTAAACAACGGGTCCAGTTCAAAATTAGCGCCAAAATGCCCCACGACCTCCTCGCCAATGGATAAGCCTAGTGTCTCACCTGTACCACTGGCATCTTTTTCAACAAAGGTCCGAGCTAATCGATAAATATCTTCTTTCGTTTCTGGCATTTTAGCCCCAACTTTTTCCACCCAGTCTTTTCTAATCCAAACAATGGAGTGCTCGTATTCCATTTTAGGGACAGGTATCGCTCTTAACTTGCCATCAAACGTCGTTGTTTCCATTAACGTTTCTTGGGTAGAGTTCAGACGAGCCTTTAAATCATCTGAAGCGGTTTTTTCATAAACTTCAGTTAAGTCGGCTGCCAGGTCGTTGTCAACTAATTGTTGCAATAACTCTCGCCCTACCACTAAGACATCAGGTATATCCCCTGTCGCTAATGATAACGAGACTTTTTTTCCTACCTCGGCTGAAATCCAAGCTACTTCGACATCAATGTTAGCCTGTTCTTTAATGAAGCGTGACGCAGTGTTATCTTCGATAGTATCTCCTTCCGGCAGTAAATCCAGGTCTCGTTGTCCACGACCAATCGTAAATGTGACTGGCTCCTCATACTTGGAATAAGGCTCGAAATCGCCGATATCCGCCTGCTTTTTTCCATCATTACCTTTCCCGCTGCAACCTGCCAATAGTGCTAGACCCATCACTGCCACAATCATTTTTTTTGTTTTGTTCGTCATCTTTTTGCTCCTTTCATCCTAAGCCCGTTACCAATACATCTCCCACGCTTTAACCAAACGAATCAAACTTTCCATATAAAAATAATCTCCCCAAATGACACATTCATCCACCCCATTTCCATGAGGGATTGAATACACACCATGTTTAAGCACCCCGTTAGACTGATCCTTTTTAGTCGTATACGTATCCGCTAAGGTCTTAACAATCTTGACTGCAGTCTTTTCATAAGTTGCTCTTTTACTAGAAGACAGCGGCAAGTTTTTCGCCAACTCTAATAAGCCGCAAGCCAGTATTGCCCCTGCCGAACTATCCCGGTACTGATTGCCTTCTTGAAAGGTCAAATCCCAATATGGAACACCGTCTATTGGAAGGCGTTGGATAAAATAATCTGCCGTCCTTTTAGCCAGTCTCAGAAATTCGTCTTTCCCTGTGTGAACATAACTCACCACAAACCCATAAACGGCCCAAGCTTGGCCCCTAGCCCAAGGACTGTCATCTGAATACCCTTGGGCTGTCTTACCCTTTAGTGGTTTGCCTGTTTCCGGATCCATATAAAAAGTGTGATAGGTGGAAAAATCGGCTCTTACTAAATACTTTCCAGCCTGCCGGCTATGAGAAAGTGCGGCTTGATAATAACGCTCATCACCAGTTAAGGAAGTTGCGTCATAAAGTAAGGGCAAATTCAGGAGACAATCAATAATCATCCGGCCTTGTTGATCAGGATTGCTTAAATCGCCCCAAGCTTGAATGATACCGGTCTTACAACTGTATCGCTCAAGTAAACGATTCGCAGCTTGAACGACCAGTTGCCGATCCTCTCCTTTTCCCCTTAGACGGTAACCTGCCATAGCAGACAGAGAATAAATAAACCCAATATCATGCGTATCCAAAGTAGTATTTTCAATTAATCGTCTCTCAAAGGTTGGCATTAAACGCTCAACACCGTCTAAATAGCGTTTCTTACCCGTATACTCGTAGGCTAGCCAAATCATCCCCGTCCAAAACCCTGGCGTCCATTCCACATTCTCCCAAGCTTCATACATTAGATTTTCTGAGCTTGGTGATGGAAAAGCATCACTAAATTCTTTCATGTTTTCATCAATACGAGCCAATACAAACTCAAGCTCTTGCTCAACCCATCTTTTTGTCACTAACTGTGCCATTTTTCCCCTTCCCCTCAACACGCTTAAAAGAATGCGTTTTCTACCTCTAACACTACATTTGAATAGATATTCCTGATTTAGACATTAGTATTATCTATTTACAAAATAAGCTATTGAACAAAAAAAAATGAAGGTTTTTAGCTGATTATATGCCATAATAAATTAAACGCTTTCAACCTTTACGCCATTCCGTTAACCTAGTAAAAGGAAGTGATTACTATCGTGGTTACAAACCAACTTAATTCAGCTTTTAATTTCTTGACAATTGAATATATTCACACCATTTATTACTTCGAATTTTCAAAAGATTATGCCTTTCCCGGTGAGAAACACGATTCTTGGGAACTGGTCTATGTTGACAATGGGCTCTTGGAAGTCGTTGCCGACAATGATTGCTCCACCTTGCAAGCTGGAGATATTATCTTTCATCAACCTAATGAATTTCATCAACTCCACACAAATGGCGAAGAAGCTGCAAATGTTATTGTGATCAGCTTCACTTGTCGTTCAGCAATTATGGCTCTCTTCGAAAAAAAAATAATGAGTCTGTCAAAAAACGATCGTGAAATGCTCGCCGCTATTTTAAACGAAGCCAAACTTGTTTTTAAGCCTGAATTAGGCCGCCTTCACCTTAAAGAAAACCGCTTAGAACAACCCTTTCCTGGGGCAGAACAAATGATTTATATTTACCTGACACAGTTCCTCATCTCCTTGGTTCGAGACCAACAAGAGCCACTGGTGCTTGAACCGGAAAAACGGGTCATAAAAAAAACCTTTACGAAGGAAATCGTGAATAACATCGTCCAATTTATGGAAGAACATCTGTCAGAAAATATTTCGATTGATCAATTTGCTGCACATTTTTATATTAGTAGTTCTTATTTAAAAAAAATTTTTAAAGACGAGACCGAATACAGCATTATCACTTACTTTAAAACGCTGAAAATGGAGCAAGCTAAAAAGTGGATTCGCGAAGATCGCCAATCCTTTACAGAAATAGCCTCACTTTTGGGCTTTGACTCCATTCATCACTTTTCTAATAGCTTTAAAAAATATTCTGGTTTTAGTCCTACATCCTATGCTAATTCAGTCAAAAGCATTGAACGCAAATTGAAACAAGCTGCCACCAGTCAAAAGGAGATGAGATCATGAACCTCGTTGATAAAAATATCCTCTTTCACCTAGCCAAAGAACATCTAACTAACATTCAGTTTTCCCGCATTTTCTTATCGGCAACTGTGTCTTCTGAGGCCCTTAAGACAGCTATTTTTAGCGAAATATTTTATTTGCTATTTCACTGCCATCAAACAAAAGTAGCGACACTCTATGCCTCCGCCACACCAAATAAAAGTATTTATTTAATTACCCTCCAGTTTAAGGATCAAAGCTTAGCCAATATCATGGTTGATTTTACTAATCAGCGTCAACAACATATCAGGAAAATCGAAATTGTGTCTGATAACAGCATTTATAATTTTGACTCGTCCACCGAAGATGCTTTTTATTCAGACTACATTCTCAATGGGAATTACATCCCCGATTACGAACAAGAAAATCCTTATGACCAACAAATCAAGGAATTGCTACTAGGAATTGATACTAGCATTACTAACAACAGCTTTATCACATTTGATCAGCAGGGAGGTCATTAGTATGAAAGTCGGTATTTTGGGTTGCGCTCACATGCAGGCAAAAAGTTACGCTTATCAGTTAAAGGTTTTAGGGGTGCCGTTGGTTGGTGTCTTTGATCACAATACTGAACGAGGGCAAGACTTTGCCAAAGGTTTCGATATTCCCTTTTTTGCCAACCTTAATGAGATTCTTTTAACCGATATGGACACCGTTTTGATTTGTTCTGAAAACTCTTATCACTATGATTACACCTTGGTTTCCGCTTTTCATGGTAAACATGTCATCGTTGAAAAACCCATCTCCTCTAGTGTGGAAGAAGCTGAGAAGATGATTCTTGTTTGTCGGGAACATCATGTAAAACTCTTAATCGCCCACCCTCTTCGCTACTCAGAAACTATCAGACACTTAAAAGAACTGATGACATCGGGGCAATTAGGAAACGTGTTAGCCATCAATGGCTCAAATCGAGGAAAGCGACCCAGTGGTTGGTTTCTTGATAAAGAATTAGCGGGCGGTGGGGCAATTATCGACCACACGATTCATTTAATTGATTTATCCCGCTGGCTTTTTGATTTTGACATCAAATCCATTTACGCTCGCAGTGCCAACAATCAACCATCTAGTAAAATTGAGGATTCTGGTTTAATTCACATCACCTTTACCAATAATGTCTTTATGAGTCTGGATACCTCCTGGAACCGTCCCAGTAATTACCCTGTTTGGGGGAGTGCTACTATGGAACTGATTACCGATCGTGGACGGATTTTTGTTGACGGTTTTGGCCGCAAGTCGGAAATCATCTACTTCAATCAACAGATGACTTACTCTCATTATGAAAATCATATGGACTATCAAATGCTAGCCGATTTCCAGAGATGTATCGATGATGATTTGCCAGTGCCAGTCAGTGGCGAAGCAGGAAAGTATACCGTTGAAATTGCCAATCTTGCGTATCAATCCATCAACGAGAAAAAAATAATTTTTTTAACCCCACAGGAGGGAACACATGCATAAGATCTTTCGTCTACTCAACTTATCACTACCAGAACTCCGCGACGTGGCCGCGGCTGTCACGTCCAAGAAAAATGGTGAGGCCTTGCGGTTGTTGCGTAACTATTACGCCAAACGCAAAAGCTACACCGGCTTTTTAGAAGGCAGTATTTATCCGGACCCTTCCTTCGAGAATAAGGCTGAACACCTGCAAGCATCGGAACTAATCGTCAAAAAAGCTCAGGCTTTTTCAGAACAACACTTTCTCTTTCAGGAAGCCTGGGACATGGAACGCACTCATGAAACGGTGACCTTTGAAGGTGAAATCCAATGGGACTACACCCCTAAAGGAGATCCCGAATGGACTTATATGCTCAATCGCCAAGCTTATTTCCCTCTTTACGCACACGCCTATTGGCTCACAGGTGACGCGTCTTTTTTTGATGTCTTTTGTTACCAAATTAACCACTGGATGAAGACTCAGCTTTTTGATGAGTCGCGATTATGGACAAGCTGGCGGACAATCGACACGGGTATCCGCCTGAGAAACTGGATCAAGTCACTGGAAATTTTCATCCATCACGAGAACTTCCCAGAAAATTTATTAGCCGATATTTTAGTCTCCATCCATGAGCAGTTGCTCTATCTTGCACAACACGCTAATGGACGACGTATTCAGACAAATTGGCTTATTTTGGAAACTAATGGTGCTTATCTCGCTAATTGCTTTTTACCTGAATTTTTGAGTCAGCCCTCCTTCATTAAAAAAAATGTCGACATGCTTAATTTAGCTGCTAACTCTCAAATTTCTAATGATGGTCTCCATTGGGAACAGTCTTTCCAGTACCACAACGAAGTTTTTTTGAAATTGATCGAGGTCTGGCTCATCGGTCAGCGAAATACCTGCCCTTTGCCTTACGCTCTTTTGGCTATTATAAAAAAAATGGCCACGGCGACGCTCTTTATGACTAAACCCGATGGAACCCAAAGTAATTACGGCGACAGCGACAGTGAATCGTTGGGCCCTTTGCTAATACTTGCCAGTCTAGTACTTAAAGACCCCACTCTCGCCATGACCATTGGACAAACCTCTCCTGGTTTAGATGTTTTTTTTGCATACGGGAGGAATACCTGGCGAGATTATAAATGGCTGGGAACAGATTATCGTCCGGAGACCTCCATGGCCTTTCCTGACACTGGCCTCTACTTTATGCGGACAGGTTTTGAGCCGCTGGCGACCTTTAGCTTGTTTAAATGTGGGTTTTTAGGTCATGGGCACGGACACGACGATTTACTTCACCTGGCTATCTCGGCTTACGGAGAAGACCTGTTAGTTGATTCCGGTCGCTACAACTACGAAGAAAAACACCACGATCGATTAGCATTCAAACTGGCAACTGCCCACAACACTACTGTTGTTGATGGTCAACCCTTTAATCGGCATCTCAATGCTTGGTCCGCCAGTAAAGTCGCTTCTCCCATCAATCAGAAGCATCGCTTTCAGTCCGTGGCAGATTTTGTAGAAGGGGGACACACCGGTTATTTAAGCCTCGATAGCCCTGTACTCGTCAATCGTAAGGTAGTTTTTATCAAACCCGATATTTGGGTCATCACCGATGAATTTTTTACCCAAGGTCATCATACTTACGAACAACACTTTCACTTTAATCAAAAAACGGTCACACAACTGGATGCTCAACGGATTCACTATCAAGGTAAGACAGCTAAATTAACCCTCTACTCACTGTCTACTGGTGGTACTTGGCGTCTGGAGGACTGTCAAATTTCAAATGACTACAACGCTAAATACACGAGTAAAAAAGCGATTTTTCAGTTTGAGCAGACAGGTCCAACGATTCTCACTACCGTTCTTCACGCTCAGCCGATTGCTGACCCCACCATACTGAAAATTGCACCTATAGCAATTGAACATGAGTACGGGATGCCTCGAGCTCCAGAAATAGTTACCTGTTTAAGTCTAAACTGCCAAAATGCCCCTCTTTATCTTTTAATCAATCACCAAGAGGACCAGGATTCTCGTCGTGCCTATTGGGTCAATGAACGAGCTATTTTCGGACGTGTGGTCCTCTTTGATGACCGAAAAGAGCAGCCACCGATTCGCTTGTATTAAAAAAAGACTTGAGAAACTGTCAGACAGTTTCTCAAGTCTTTTTGATGAAATCACGTGATTTCGTCGTTTATTTTTTTATCCAGTGTTAACAGTAAGGTCTGCAGCCTTGTTTGCCGATCCAACAACACCGCTAGTTCCTCTTTGATCTCTCTTAGCTCATTCGCCACTATTGGCCGATTGCCCGACCATTGTTCCTGACTGCCACAACCGTGAATTAAGCGATTAGCTTGAATTGCCTGAATGCCTTTTATCGAAAAGCCCAGTTCACGCAATTCCCGAATGGCTTGATAATCCGCCTGCTCCTTCTCAGAAAACCAATAGTTTCCTTCTTTTTTTCGTGGTGTTAGTAAGCCTTCTTCAATGTAATAACGAACCGTATCCCGAGTGGTTTGATTAACTTGAATAAACTGTCCGATTTTCATTTAAGACCTTCTTTCATTCTTTTCTTGCTAGGGGGTGAACCCCCTGTGGTTTAATCAAGTTAAGGCCCTTGGAGGTGACAATTAATGCATTATCTTGTGTGGTTATTGATTTACTTGTATGGTGGTTCCATGTGTTTAGCAATCCTGGCTTGTTTAAAGCAAGCTCCTTTTTGGCTAACTAGCCTAAATTTGCTGAGTGTGGTCTGCCTATCTGCGACGCCTATTCGCCCCGGATTTCTTTCTCTTGGCTTAAGCCTATTACTGCTGGGTGCTTTCCTTAATGGGCGGATAATTTTAGGTCGAACGACCCTCAGTCATCTGCTGGTTCGCTTCTTTCTCTCCGTACTCATCCTCATTCTTTATCAGCTGTTTAGCCATTAAATAATTAGTTAAACACTGCCCTTGACGTTCGACCTGCTGTTCTCTCACTACCTGATAGCCCCTCTTTAAAAAGAAGGGCTTGGCAGTGATGGAAGCTGCCACTGTTACCTGCCTATGCTCTTGGCTGGCATGCTGCTCCAAATTTTCCACAAGTGCTTTGGCAATTCCTTGGCCCTGATAGGCATGATGGACATACAACCGATCCAAATACCCCTGATCAATATCGCCAAAGCCCACAATTGTCTGATTAATTTCAGCCACAAGGCTATAATGTTGGGCCAGCGATCGATGCCAGTCCGGTCCCATCTCAGGCTTGGCCCAAACTGCCAGTTGTGCTGGTGGATAATCGTGACGATTAATCCGCTGAACCGTTTCATAAAACAGCTGGTACGTTGCCTGACAATCCTCTTCTCGATAGTTTCTTATTTTCAATTGATTCGCCTCATTTCCATTGGTCTATTATACCAGTTCACACTCCGTTCATATAGGCTTGTTATCCTTCAGTGACAGACAGTATTTTACTTTAGGAGGAATTAATATGAGACACTTTAAACAAAAAACGTTACTCTTAACACTTTTAATCAGCTTGTTTATTGGCAACCATGCTCTGGCCCAAGAAACACCCTCTTTAAATGATGCCCAAGAAGTGGGCCACTTTATCGATCAACAGATGACCGCCGACTTAGACACCTATCATCTCCCAGGAGCCGTTATTGCCATCGTCAAAGATGGTCAACTGCTCTATTCCAAGGGCTACGGAATGGCCAACATAAAGAACGATCAACCCGTCGATGCCCAAACCAGCCTGTTCCGAATCGCTTCCACAACCAAACTTTTCACTTGGACAGCCGTGATGCAACTGGTAGAAACAGGCAAAATCGATTTAGACGAAGACATCAACCACTATCTGACTGCCTTTCAGATTCCCGCTACGTTTCCAGAGCCGATTACCATGAGACATTTGATGACCCATACGGCAGGCTTTGAGGAGGGCGGTGTCGGCTATCAGATTACCACCGATGAAAAAAAATTACCGGCATCTCTTAAAGAGACCCTAAAAAAACATCAATTAGCTCGCATTCGTCCCGTGGGACAGCTAGCGTCGTACTCGAACTATGGCGCCTCTCTAGCTGGCTTAATTGTGGAAGAAGTCAGCGGTCAGCCATACGACGATTACATCCAAGAACATGTCTTCGATTCCTTAAAAATGACTCAGGCCACGGTAGCCGAACCTTTGCCAGATCACTTCTTTAAAGACCGCGTTCTCGGCTACAATTTTGAAGGAGACGCCTTTGTTCCTGGAATTCCAACATATGAAGGGGGGTTTCGACCAGCAGGTTCTGGAACGGTATCAGCCGATGACATGGCCAAATTTATGTTAGCACATCTTAATAATGGCTCAACCGACGGTCATCAACTACTGAAACCAGCGACTACCAAATTGATGCATGAGACAGCTTTCCGCTTTGACGATCGCTTGCCAGGCTCTGCATTAGGCTTTCAGGAAGGGGAACTCAACGGTCAAAAACTCCTTTCTCACGCTGGTGCAGATACGATGTTTATTACCGATCTATCCTTAATTCCTGAACAAAAATTAGGGATATTCCTGTCGTATAGTGGGGGCGATGGCGACGGTGCCTTAGCTTCAATGAGAACTGCTTTTTTTGACCACTATTTCCCTGTTCCTGAAACGGAAAAGACCACCTTTCTGCCTGTGACAACTGAAGAGTTATCTCAACTGACCGGTTCTTACAAATTTTCTCGTCGAAACTATAGCGACATCGACAAATTTTTCAGCTTATTAACAGAAATGACCGTCAAAGAAGTCAATGGTCAGCTCGCTATCGGTCAGGGAGCGGAACAAGAACTCTTTGGCAAGATTGGCGAGAACCTGTTCCAACAAGTTGGCGGCCAACAAACCCGTGCCTTTAAGACAGATAAAGCGGGTAAAGGGACGGCGATGTTGCTAAACATCATGCCCGATATGCCTTTAGAGCGAACCCATTTACTCGACCAAAGCATGTTCTGGTTACCTTTATTAGGTGGTTCTCTGCTAATTTTTCTAGGAGCCATTGGCACCTTTTTATTCCGTATCCGCCAATTAAAAAACCGTGATAAGCGTGATAAACAAGCTATTTGGTTGGGCTTTGCCACCAGTCTGATTGCCGTCCTGACCATGGTCTTAACGGTCACACAAGTTTTAAACATGGATGTTCTGGAACGACTTAGTAGTGTCTCACTGACCTTAAACCTATTTTTAGTACTACCTTTGCTAATCGTCTTATTGACGGCCCTCTTAGTGGCTAAGACCTTGATGATGTGGCGTCGTCGCCAATTCTCCTTAATAGGTCGTCTGCTTTTTAGCTTCATTCCAGTGGCCGCTCTCACTCTAAGCTGGTTCTTTTATCACTGGAACCTGTTAGGTTGGCAATTTGGCTAATAACGGGTAAAACAGTTCCTATCCGCCAGCTTTAATCGTATACTAGAGATATTCAGCATCGGCCGAGCCATGCCCTCAGCCGATGTCTAAGGACTAACCTATTTTAGGAGGACAAGATGACTAAATTACTGATTGTCGACGACGACCAGCATATTCGCGAATTAATGGGACTTTTCTTAAGAAATGAAGGATTTGACTTGATTGAAGCAGAAAACGGCTTAAAGGCTTTGGCCATTATGGAGGCTGAAACGATTGCCCTTGTCATTCTTGATGTCATGATGCCAGAAATGAACGGTTGGCAACTGGTTAAAGAAATTCGTTCATTTGACGAGGTCATTCCTCTTTTAATGGTAACGGCCAAAGGAGAAGCCACCCACAAGATCAAAGGATTCCGACTGGGAACCGACGATTATTTAACCAAACCCTTTGATCCCTTGGAATTAGTCATGCGCGTCAAAGCCCTTTTAAAACGAGCTAGGATCAACGCCTCTCAGATTATCCAGCTAGGCTCTCTTGAACTTAACCGACAAACCTATGACGTCAAGCGGCAAGGTCAATTACTGACATTGCCCTTAAAAGAGTTTGAGCTCCTCTTTACCTTGGCTAGTTATCCCGGACAGATTTTCACTCGAGAGCAGCTCATTACACAAATCTGGGGGATGGATTACGAAGGAGATGATCGCACCGTTGACGTTCACATCAAACGGATTCGCGAAAAATTTATGGACGACAGAGCGTTTTTTCACATAGAATCGGCTCGCGGCCTCGGTTATCGGTTGGTTGTCACATGACCAAGACCTTGTATTCCCGCGTCGTCCTCGCCTTTCTTGGGATTATCCTTTTTAGTTTAACCTTAGCCTCAATAATTGGGGTCACTCTTTTTAAGCAACGTTTCAACGCCGCTGGTCAAGTGGATATGCTGAAAGCTGGCGAACAAATTAGCCAGCTTTATGACCAGTCTCAGCCGGTTGATAGAGATCAGTTTTTACAACAAATGGCCGAGTTATCGACGTATCCCATTCATCTTTACGACCAGCAACAGCAGGTGACATTTTTCAGCTTAAACAACAACAACATTGCCACGATTTCCGAATCTGGGATTAAACAGGTGCTAGGAGGCTCAATCTATCACTCTCGCCCCGGTCAGGAAGAGACTTATATCGGCATGCCCATTTCCCTCAACGGACAGACATACGCGATGTTTTTACAGTATTCTTACGAAAATGAACGACTGATTAATCTATTGATGCTGTTTGTCTTAGGTTGCGCCCTTCTGATTGGCAGTCTCTGTATTTTAATTGCCGCCCGTTATTTAGTCCGTCCTTTACGACAATTAAAAGAGGCAACTGAAAAACTTGCAACAGGGGACTTTGATGTCGCCCTTGATTTAAAACGACGAGATGAAGTCGGCGAACTAGCCCAAAGTTTCGACAAAATGGCCCATGACTTGAAACAAATAGAACAAATGCGTCAGGACTTTGTTTCCAATGTCTCTCATGAAATCCAGTCACCTCTGACTTCAATTTCAGGATTTGCTCAAGCCTTAAAAAATGAAAAATTGGTCAGCCCAGAACAACGTCCCTATTACCTGAATATCATTATTGCTGAAAGCAAGCGACTGTCGCGCTTAGGAGATAATCTCCTAAAATTAGCCTCTCTAGACTCGGAACATCATCCCTTTGTCCCGGAATTTGTTGATGTGGCCGAACAAATTCGCCAAGTCATTGTGGCTTCAGAGCCCCAGTGGTCTGCTAAGGATCTTACGATTACCTTAAACGCCCCTGTCCCCGTTCTAGTCTCAGGTGATCGTGATTTACTGCAGCAAGTCTGGTTAAACCTACTGAGTAACAGCATTAAATTTACCCCTGACTCTGGCAGAATCACCATTGACATTGATGAAGGCCGCCCTGTCGTGATAACGTTTAAGGATACTGGTAAAGGCATCCCCGAAGAGGAACTCTCAACTATTTTTCAGCGTTTCTACAAGTCTGATAAAGCCCGCAATCGGCAACAAAGTGGTAATGGTTTAGGTCTGGCTATCGTAAAAAAAATTGTCACTCTCCACCAGGGCACAATTGAGGTCACTAGCAAAATTGAAAGAGGCACACTTGTCACACTCACTCTCCCTGAAAGTAAGACACCCCCTCCTAGCCATTAGCCAGGAAGGGGTGTCTTATTTCTTATATCTGGCAACCTATCTTGCGCCTCATCTCCTACTGGCTTTCCAACTTACCCATTCAAACCGAGCCTCAAGGGTGAGGAAAAATTCAGTCTTAAGGACGATACCAAAGAACATCCCCGATGCTATTATAAGTATATAGAAAACAAACACAGAGATGGAGGTCGAAAGACATGGAAAAAAAATCAACATTAACAACAGTCTTAACAATCGTCGGGTTTATCGTCGTAGCTTCACTATTAATGAAAGTATTGGGTGGCATTTTAGGCTTTGCTTTACACATCTTAATTCCAATGGCCTTAGTTGTCTGGTTAGTTCGCTTCATCTTCGGTGACCGTAAGCAAAAACAACAATATTATCGTTAACTATAACGTTACCCCCTAAGGCAACGCTTATATATACAAAGAATTATTTCCCCCGAAATTTTTCTAAAAAAAGTCTTTCACCTTTAGGTAGAAAGACTTTTTGTTTTAGCCTAGAGCAACGTCCAGAACCATCATAATAATAAAGCCAACCATCACACC
This sequence comes from uncultured Vagococcus sp., assembly GCF_963518325.1. NCBI lineage: Bacteria > Bacillati > Bacillota > Bacilli > Lactobacillales > Enterococcaceae > Vagococcus > uncultured Vagococcus sp. The sequence goes on from NZ_CAUQJB010000016.1 coordinate 37,648, forward strand.
AAAAACACCGTAATGATTTTTACTTGACGTCGTTTGCTGGGCTTCGGGAATCAGTTCTTCCACCACGACATAAATCATGGCACCCGCTGCAAAAGCCAATGCGTATGGCAAGATAGACGCCATTCTGGTTACTAGCAATGCCCCTAAAACGCCTGCAATCGGTTCAACAATCCCCGAAGCCTGACCATAAGCGAAGGCTCTTGTACGGCTCAGACCTTCCTGTCTGAGAGGAATCGAAACAGCGGCTCCTTCTGGAAAATTCTGAATCCCGATGCCGATAGCCACCGAAATAGCGGCCAAAACACCGGCAGTCGGGTTAGCCATCTGATTGGCAGCTCCAAATGCTACGCCCACTGCTAGACCTTCGGGAATATTGTGAAGAGTAATCGAAAAAACCAACAAAATGGTTCGTTTCAAATGACTGGGCAACCCTTCCGTCTCATTGTTCGGCCCAAAATGCATATGGGGAATTAAACGGTCGGCGGCGTATAAAAATAAGCCACCTAAGGCAAAACCAATCCCTGCTACTAACCAGGGGATATCCCCGTTAGCTTTAGCTTGTTCAATTGCCGGGTCAAGTAACGACCAGAAACTAGCCGCAATCATAACCCCTGAAGCAAATCCCAACATAACATTTAAGACATCTTTTTTGATATCCTTGAAGAAAAAAACTAATGCAGCTCCCAGAGCTGTCATACCATATGTAAACAGCGTCCCTACCAATGCCTGTTGCCAAGCATCCAAACCAAGTAACCAATCAATCATCTACGCGCCTCCATTCAATAAAGAGTCTTTATATGTTCATTTTATCACACGTTTCGACCACAGCCAAGTTTTTACAGGCACAAATAAATTGTTTTTTAGGCAACCTTAAAAATTCTGTCTATCGATCTAGTAAAAAACTGCTAAAAAAACTACAACCGCTTTGGTTGTAGTAGTGGATGTTTAGTCGTTAGACCTACTTAAGGTTGAAACCGTGCTACTTGACTCTTTAAAATCCCTTTATTGCCGAGACCATACATCAATCCAACTTGAATCGGCAAAAGAATCAGCGATTTACCTATTCTAAGGGGGATTTGAGCAAGAACCCCTGGCCCCATCATCAAATAAAGCCAAAATGTATTCAAGATCATGTCAATCAGAATCATCACAAACAAGTTGGCAATTAAGACTCGTTGCCAAGTCATCTCCTTTTTATAAAAGAACCAGCCATAGATGGCTCCTGATAAAAAAGCTGATAATGAAAAACCTGGAAAATACCCGCCACCGACTGATGGAAATAAGGTAATGCCGATAAAATCAGACAGTGTGGAACCTACTCCTGTTAAAAGCGGTCCAAATGTCATGGCCATTATCGTTGTGGGAATAAACGAAAAGCCAATTCTAACAAAGGGTGTCTGAATTACCAGAAACCTTGTTAAAATCAGCTGCATAGCCATTAGTACGCCCATTAAGGCGATTCCCTTGGTGTTGATTTTTTTTGTGTTCATCCTGCGCATCTCCTAATAGAGTTGCTACAAAAAAACTGCAGCGAATGCGAAAATAAAACCGCGAACTAAAAGTCCTTCGTCCGAAAGGCAACATCCCATCCTTCCAACACTTAACGCTTTATTTCCTACTCTGTTTATTTTGGTATTACTACCACTTTTAATATAGCATACTTACGATGATTTAACTATGGAGTTGTCTTGAGTTTTCAATAAGAGCTTAAGGGTTTATCCAATTCTTCCTTCACAATTTCCCGAAAATCCAAAAAACCTGCTGCCAGCCCTCTAATGAGTGCTTCAGCCGTCCCGACATTCGTCGCTAAAGGTACTTCATACACATCACTTAAGCGAATAAGCGCATTGACATCCGGTTCGTGGGGTTGGGAAGCCAAAGGATCTCTCAAAAAAATAATCAAATCCATTTTATTCTCAGAAATCAACGCTCCAATTTGCTGATCCCCTCCCAGCGGTCCTGATTTAAAGCAATGAACCTCTAAACCTGTCGCCTCCATTACTCGCTGCCCCGTCGTCCCAGTAGCGTATAAGGTGTGTTTCTTTAAAATCCGTTTGTAAGCCGTTGTTAAATTAACCATTGTCTTTTTTTTACGATCATGTGCAATTAGTGCAATATTCACTCCCATAACCTCTTTCCCTTACCTCTCTCTACACCTGTCTGCTTGAGCAAAGAGTGGCCGTCTTTAACTCTATTGTAGCATAATGAGATCCTTATTCTGATTTTCTTAACTTAATGACTCTCGTTTCCTGCCCTGCCTTGAACCTCAGCTGATTCTATGATAAATTTAGGCTAACATTACTTTTACATTATATGACAGGAGAGAGGTTCATGGAATCTTTAGGGCAAAAAACTGAACGAAAATTGATGACTTACATCCATGACCAGCAGTTAATGCCAGGCGATCGTTTGCCTGGTGAGATTCAACTGGCAAAAATACTCCAAGTTGGCCGCAGTACGTTACGGGAGGTAATCCGTGTCCTCAGCGCTAAAAACATTCTGGAAGTTAAGCGGGGAGCAGGGACCTTTCTGCTCAGTACAGATATGTACGGTGAGGATCCTTTAGGGTTTTCAGCTGTCAAAGATCGGATTCAATTAACTAAGAATCTGATAGATATTCGTTATTTATTAGAGCCATCAATGGCCTCACTTGCAGCTAAACATGCTTCAACAATAGAAATCGCCACCTTGCAAAAGTTACACGAAGAGATCATTCGGCTTATTAGTGAAGGCGACGAATCCTATTTATTACTAGACAAAGAATTTCATTTAACCATCGCAGCAGCCAGCAAAAATGTGGCCCTGCTACGCTTGATTCCGGTCATTAACAATTCAATCGATCTCTACGGCGAATTCACCGCTAAAAGAGAAATCAATAATACTGGGAGTCATCATCAGGATATTCTAACCGCCATTATGGAAAAAGATAGTCAAGGCGCTTATGATGCGATGCTGATCCATATGGCTCATAATCGCGAGCGTTTGACCCGTTATTTAGTGAGTCTGGAAATGGATGACCTCAAGGAGGAACAGCATGACTAATAATCAAACCCTCAGCGAATTAGTAAGTGAGGCTATCCTTTCCTATATTGAGGAGTCAAATTTAGCAGTCGGCGATGCTTTACCAAATGAATTTGAACTGGCTCAACAACTTAAGGTTGGCAGAAGTACGATTCGAGAAGCCATTAAGTATTTGGCCTCCCTCAGTGTGCTAGAAGTCAGACAGGGGGCGGGGACCTTCATCCGCCATAAAACCATTCAAGTTTTCGATCCACTAGGATTAGGTTTGATGACCGATCACCATCAATTAGCCATTGATTTGCTAGAAATCCGCTTTTTGTTGGAACCGACCATTGTGGCTCTTGCTGTTGAACAGTCCTCCCCTCAAGAACTGGCTTTAATTCATCAGTTATTGAACCAGCTACCTCTCAAACTAGCAGAAGATAGCGATAATTTTTTAAATAGTTATAAAGATATCCTAGTTCAGTTTATTCAACTTTGTGGCAATGACGCCTACCATAATTTACTTTTTATTTTCCAAGAATCGATTCAGTTAAACCACCGCTACTTAACAATCACTGATTATCAACAACTTCTACGGGCCTATAGTCAATTAGCTTGGGCTATCGAAAAAAAAGAAGCCATAGAAGCCGCAAACAGCATTAAACTTGCCTTAACGACTATTCGGCGTGCCCTCAGAAAACAAATACCTACTAACTGACCTAGTAACTCTAGGTCTTTTAATATTTTTAGGCCTCTCACCAAATCATCAGACATGTCATTCCAAATACATTTACCATCTCCCTCTTCAAAACCTTTAAAAAGTAGTTAAAATTGACTAAAACACCTTTCATCTATTTTTTTACGTTAGCCTATTGACAAGTCATCAGACATGTTTTATGATTTAAACATCAGACATGTCGATCCAACTCGTTCATTCCACCCCATGGAGCGAAATCATTCTGATACCGTCACAAATGAAACCGATATCTTTTATCGGATTCAATCAAATAAGAATAGGAGTGGTACGAATGAACAAACCAAGTGCGATGGATCGCATGGTAGATGTCTTAGGTAGATTTGCAAACAAGGTGAATAGCTATCGCTATATCATGGTTATCAAAAACGCCTTTGCCGCCTTAATTCCGGTAATTATTACAGGAGCTTTTGCAACCCTTTTTTCAGCGATGATTTTTGATGACGTGAACGGACTTGCCCAAATTGATGCACTGTCGTTTTTAGTTACCTTAAAGCCGATTGCCGTCTCTGTCAACTACGTCACCCTTAGTTTCTTAACCATCTACGCAGTCTTTCTTATCGGGATTGAACTAGCTAAATTAAACGGCATTTCCAGTTTTTTCCCAGGCATTGTTGCCGTCATGTCTTATTTATCTGTTAACCCTACGACATTCGAGGTAATCAACGAAGATGTTTCCGTCATTGCCGAAAACGTCTTGGCGAAACAGTACACGGATACGAAAGGGCTTTTCTTGGGCATGTTTGTGGCGATTGCCTCGATTGAATTATATTCCTGGCTAGGCAAACAAGATCGCTTAAAAATTAAGATGCCTGACACCGTCCCTTCAAATGTTTCCAATAGTTTTTCAGCACTAATCCCGACAGTTTTAACCGTTACCTCAGTGGCCTTATGTGGCTTTCTAATTAAAATCAGTACAGGGATGTATGCCTATGATATCATTTATAACATCGTCCAAAAGCCTCTGGAAAGCGTTATACAAGGCTTGCCTGGTATTCTTATTCTGGTTTTTGTGGCGCAAATCTTTTGGGTTATTGGCATCCATGGCAATCAAATGATTAAACCCATCCGAGAACCTTTATTATTAGCCTCCATTGCAGTCAATACCGAGGCCTTTAACGCCGGAAAAGAAGTCCCCAATATTATTACCATGCCATTTTGGGATATGTATATGAGCATTGGTGGTTCTGGGGTAACCATTGGCTTGTTGATCTCCATCCTCTTAGTTAGCAAACGAGATGATTTAAAAGAAATCACTAAGTTATCCTTAGCACCTGGCCTCTTTAATATTAATGAACCCGTGATCTTCGGAATGCCCATCATGTTAAATCCCATATTGGCGATTCCGTTTATTATTACCCCTTTGATTACCGGCACGATCGGTTACGTCGCTACCTACTTCGGTTTTGCTGCCAAAGCGGTCGTCATGATTCCCTGGCCAACACCTCCGATTATTTCAGCCTATTTAGCCACAGCCGGTGATTTAGGAGCAGTCATCACACAATTAATTTGCATCGCCGTCTCCATCGTTATCTATCTACCGTTCGTTAAGGTAGCAAATAAACAGCAACTTGCTGCATAGAAAGGAACATTTTAATGACACTCACTATTCCCAAAAACTTTATCATCGGCGCCGCATCTTCCGCCTGGCAAACAGAAGGCTGGCAAGGTAAAAAGGAGGGCCAAGACTCCTTCCTTGACGCTTGGTTCAAAGAAGAATCCTTCGTCTGGCACAACGGCTACGGGCCAGACATTGCCACTAATTTTATGGAACATTATCAAGAAGATGTGACCTTAATGGCCGACATCCATTTAACCCACTATCGCACATCTATCAACTGGTCACGCTTTTTTACCGACTATGAACAGCTAACCGTCGATGAAGCATACGCTCAACATATCGACAATTTGATTGATGCTTTACTTGCAGCAGGTGTCGAACCAATGCTTTGCTTGGAACACTACGAACTGCCCCGCTTCTTAATGGACAAATACGATGGCTGGTCCTCTAAAAAAGTGGTGGAATTATTTACTGGCTACGCAGAGATTGCCTTCGACCGTTACGGTGATCGAGTGAAGCACTGGTTTACTTTTAATGAACCAATCGTCATCCAAACCCGCTGCTATTTGGACGCCATTCGTTACCCTCATGAACAAGACACTCAAAAGTGGATGACTTGGAATTATCACAAAGTCCTTGCCACCGCTAAGGTAGTCAAAATTTACCATGAAAAAAAACTGTCTGGTCGAATTGGTTGTGTGGTCAACCCTGAAATGGTCTACCCGCGTTCTTCCTCTGAAGCAGACCAAAAAGCGGCTCGGATTTATGATTTATTTTTTAATAAGGTCTTTTTTGACCCCTTGGTTCACGGTCAATACCCTCAGGAGTTACTTGATCTCTGCCAGAAGCACGACATTATGTTTGATGCCACTCCCCTCGAGTTGCAACTAATCAAGGAAAATACCGTTGATTTTCTTGGCATCAATCAGTACTATCCTAAACGGGTCAAAGCACCTCGTTACCAGTGGCACCCAGAGACCCCTTTTCATCCAGAGCAGTACTACGAGAACTTCGAATTACCTGGTCGTCAAATGAACGATTCTCGGGGATGGGAAATTTATCCCGACATCATGTACGACATGGCCATGGTGATAAAAAATGACTATGGTAATATTCCCTGGCTGATTACTGAAAACGGCATGGGACGTGAAAATGAAGAGAACTACTTGGACGAGACCGGCGTCATTCAAGATGATTACCGAATCGACTTTATTGGCCAACATCTAGCAAGTCTACTAAGAGCAGTGGCAGACGGTTCCAGCTGTGAAGGCTATATGCTTTGGGCTCTGACCGATTGCGTCTCGCCTATGAACGCCTTTAAAAATCGTTACGGCCTCATCCGCATTGACTTAGAGAACCACCACGCTCGCAGTTTAAAAAAATCAGCCCGATGGTACCAATCTTTGATTGATAACCGACTGCTGGAACAGCCTAACTAAACTCGTAACTAAATCCAGTTCGATAGAATACCTGTAATAGTATCTATCGAACTGTTTCATTATGCCTATAAACGCTTAGGCAACGCGTTTTCCAGCTCTTCTCTGTCACTTTGACGAAAATATCACCACTTTTCTTGTGCAACTTAACATTGTCCCAAGGTATCGCTTTCACGTATACTTCATTTATCAACTAACAAAATTAAATGACGAAAGAGTGGAATATTATGGTAGAAATAGCTTTAAAAAGTATTCATAAAAAATACGACAACAATGACTTTTATTCAGTAACAGATTTTAATTTAGACATTCAAGATCGTGAATTTATCGTCTTCGTTGGCCCTTCTGGTTGTGGTAAATCAACAACCCTACGGATGATTGCTGGTTTGGAAGATATTTCTGAAGGTGAACTGTGGATTGGTGACAAGTTAATGAACGACGTTGCGCCAAAAGACCGTGACATCGCCATGGTATTCCAAAACTACGCCTTATACCCACATATGACTGTTTTTGATAATATGGCATTCGGGTTAAAACTACGTAAATATGCGAAAGAAGAAATTCAAACTCGGGTGGATAATGCCGCCGAAATTTTAGGCTTAACAGAATACTTAAAACGTAAACCAGCAGCTCTTTCTGGTGGTCAACGTCAGCGTGTTGCCTTAGGTCGTGCCATCGTTCGTGATGCTAAAGTCTTCCTAATGGACGAGCCTTTATCAAACTTAGATGCTAAACTACGTGTGGCAATGCGTGCGGAAATCGCTAAATTGCACCGTCGTTTAGAAACAACCACCATCTATGTTACCCATGACCAAACAGAAGCCATGACCATGGCTGATCGAATCGTTATTATGAAAGATGGTTTTATTCAACAAATAGGGTCTCCTAAAGAAGTTTACGATACACCAAATAACGTGTTTGTTGCTGGCTTTATCGGCTCGCCTGCCATGAACTTCTTTAATGTTACATTAAACAATGGTGTCATCTCTAATGAGCACGGCGTTAAGTTAACCTTGCCAGAAGGTAAATACAAAGTCTTAAAAGAACAGGGCTATGAAGGTAAAAAATTAGTCTTCGGGATTCGTCCAGAAGATATTCACAGTGAGCCGATTGTTTTAGACGCGACACCTGATTCAGTAGTTAAATCTGAAGTGGTTGTATCTGAATTATTAGGTGCAGAAACCATGCTTTATACCGTTGTTGGCGACACTGAATTTATTTCTAAGGTAGATGCTCGTTCTGCTTATCGTCCAGGTGAAGTAATTGATCTTGCCTTCAACTTAAACAAGAGCCATTTCTTTGATACTGAAACAGAATTAGTTATCCGTTAATTCGTCCCCCTTTTCTAGATCTCTTAATCATGTCATCAACGTTTTGAGATCAGATATTAACATAAAAACAGCTCATCCTTAACCAGATGAGCTGTTTTTTTATGCTTTTGCCTGAACGTATTGTGTTAACTGTTGGCTATGAGCAAATACTGGAAAATCAAATTGCCTGCTCAAACGTTCGCCGAGATAATAGGCAATGGTAAAGTCCACCATACTGTGAATAAAACCACCAACACCCACTGTTAAGAAAAACAACCAGTATGTGGCTGCGGTTTGTTGACCTGATGTGGCAAATAGCACCACGACTAATAATTCAGTTGCTGCATGAATCAGGGCAATCAAAGCGCTAAAAGCTTGAAACTGCCAAAAAGATGAGACAATCGTCGGTCTCTTTTGTAAAATATAAGCCCCAATCACCGCAAATACCACGTGAGATAAGGCTCTTAAGGCAATAATCGCAGGAAAGGATAAAAAGAAACCAAATGCCGTGCCTAAAGCCACGGCCACCGCCACACCTGGCGAAATAAACATCGCCAAAAAGACTGGTACATGACTAGCAAGAGTGTAAGACGCTGGTCCAATCACAATTTTGATGGGCATCACCATGGGGATTAAAATACCCAAGGCAATTAAAATAGCTGAAAAAGTTAATTTTTTTACTGAGGTAAACATCATCTTAAACAAAACTCCTTCTTAAATAACTGATCTCCAAAAGGTGTCTTGACACCTTTGTATATCATATTGTAAAGGAGTTAACCAGAGGTGTCAAGACACCTTAGCGCTTCCATCAAAATAAACCTGATTCAACACATGCTAAACAACCTAATACTCTTTCTCCTATCTCACTTATAAGCAAAAAGTGAGACCAGGACAATCATCCCACTCTCACTTTTATAGCTATTTAGTTCTTAAACTTCTGGCAAACTTTCCAAAGCGTTAGATAAATCAGCAAACTCCTGTAATGATAGGGTTTCTCCCCGTCTTTTTGGGTCGATTTTCGCGATTTCTAAAGCTTTCATCAAACGCTCTTTCGTGGCCTCTTCTTTGCCATAGTTAGCAAGTAAATTATTCCATAAAGTTTTGCGCCGTTGCAAAAAGGCTCCTTTGGTCAATTTAAAGAAATTCTTCTCATTGACCACTTCCACTGCTGGTTTATCTCGCTTGGTCAATTTAATTATCGCTGAGTCTACATTTGGCTGTGGGACAAAAGCCGTTTTAGGAACAATAAACGCCACAGACGCGTCCATATAGTACTGAACCGCAATCGATAAAGAGCCATAGGCTTTCGTACTAGGTTTCGCACTGATTCGATCCGCCACTTCTTTTTGCATCATGACAATCATTTCAGTAATGTCCAATTCCGACTTTAACAAATGCATCATAATCGGTGTGGTAATGTAATAAGGTAAGTTAGCAACTACTTTTAAAGGCAGGTCTTCCTTAAAGGTTTCCTTGGCAGAGGTCACTAAATCTGCTTTGAGAACATCTTCATTGATAATCGTCACATTGTCGTAAGGGCCTAATGTATCAGCCAAGACCTCTACCAGACGACCATCGATTTCAAAAGCCAAAACTTGTTTAGCCGATCGAGCCAGATGTTCTGTCAGCGCACCGATTCCAGGACCCACTTCGATCACATTTGTTTCCTCAGAGAGTCCTGCAGCTGCCACAATATTTCGTAAAATATTCGGTTCTGTTAAGAAATTTTGGCCTAAACTTTTCTTCAAGGCAAAACCGTACTGCTTTAATATCTCTTTTGTCCGACTAGGTGTTGCAATATCTTTATACTCCATCAATTTCTCCTTTTAACACGATTTCCATAGCGGCAACCAATTCTGCTTCCGAAAGCTGAAACATCTTCAACCGCTTGCGTAATTGCTTGCCATTAGTATACCCTATTCGCAAACAATCCCCTAATGCTTCACGCCGCGCTTTGGCTTTAGGGCCTGCAATCAATCCATAGCGAATCAACAATTCCTGAGAGATTTCCTCGGTCTGCCCTTCATCTTGAGGGGTCATCACATTCTTAAGGGCTTCGATGATCGCCTCGTCACTGGCATGTTCCACACCCAAACTAGCCCCACGCTTAGCCGGTGTGGCCAGTCGTCTGGAGATAAAGGCATGTTTGACATCCGGAATCGCGTCAGTAATAATCTTGCGAATCTTCTCACCAGAAAAATCCGGGTCCGTAAAGACTATCACACCACGAATTTCCTGAGCATGGGCAATCCGTTCTAGAATTTCCTCATTAATGGCCGAACCAATTGTCTCAATCGTGTCTGCCATAACCACTTCCTGGATTCGTTTGGTATCATCTTTGCCTTCAACGACAATAATTTCTTGAATCTTTAATTTATCTTCCATAATTATCCTATTCCAAATAAGTGATGAGCATTTTGACGGGTTACTTGGGCTACTTGCTCCAAGCTTTCACCCCGTAATTCTGCCACCCGCTCTGCTACATAACGGGTGTATCCCGGTTCATTCCGCTTGCCTCGAAATGGGACCGGTGCTAAGTATGGCGCATCTGTTTCAATCAGCAATTTATCCCCAGGTACCGCTGCCGCTACTTCCTGAACCTCCACTGCTTTTTTAAATGTGACGACGCCACTGATTGAAATATGCATGCCCAAATCCAAAAAGCGTGCCATCCATTCCGTATCGCCACTAAAACTATGCATGATGCCCCCAACCTGATGAATTCTTTCCTCTTTTAAGATCTGGTAAGTATCCTCAATCGCATCACGGGTGTGAACACTGATCGGCAACTTCATTTCTCTGGCAATGGCAATTTGACGACGAAACACCTTATCTTGAACCTCTTTCGGATCTTCCATCCAGTAGTAATCCAGCCCAATTTCGCCAAGTGCGACCACTTTTGGCAAGCTTAGTTTGGACTGTAAGTCAGATTCAATGGCCGTTGAATAACTGCCAGCCTCTGTCGGATGCCAACCGATAATGCTGTATATATCCTCATAATCCCGACTTAACTCCAAGGATTTTTCAATCGTCGGCGTGTCAAATCCGACAACCGCCATCTCCGTTACCCCTAATTCCCGGGCACGGGCCACCGTCTCAGGTATATCCTCTGAAAATTGTGCCACATTTAAGTGCGTATGAGTATCAAAAATCATGTTATCCTCTCCTATTCACTGCTGACAGACGAAAACGACTGAAAACAACAGTTTCCAATCGTTTACGATCTGTCTTACCCAATAATTGAGCCGTTTGGCACGCCTTTTGGCGCTTCAATAATCTGTAATTTACCATCAAATTCAGCTGATAAAATCATGCCCTGGCTAATTTCACCCCGCATTTTACGCGGCAATAAGTTAGCCACTACTAGCACTTTTTTGCCAATCAAATCGGCGGGATTCGGATAGAATTCAGCAACACCTGATAAAATTTGACGATGGGCTTTATCTCCCGCATCTAATCTAAATTGCAACAATTTATCGGCACCTTCAACCTTTTTACAATCAATGACTTCCGCCACTTTTAACTCTACTTGGTCAAACGCATCGTATTTGATTTCTTTGTCTTTAACTGATACCAGCTCAGTTTCTTCCGGATTCCAAGTAAAATCATCGGCGTTTAACGCCGCAGTCGTTTCATTCATCTTCATCTTAATATACTCAACTTCTTGTTCCGTATCCAAACGAGGGAAAATTGGTGTTCCTTTACTCACGACTTTTTTACCTTCAGGAAACTCACCAAAACGAATCGTCTCCATGTCTAATTTAGTTCCCGTTAAGCCTAACTGATTGAAAATTTCTTTTGGTGATTCCGTCATAATTGGCTGTAGTAAAATCGCTGCAATTCTCAAAGATTCAGCTAAATGTACCATCACGCTGTCCAATTCTTTTTTCTTCTCAGGATCTTTCGCCAATACCCAAGGCTCAGTCTCATCAATGTACTTGTTCGCTCGTGAAATCAACACCCAAATTTCTTTTAGGGCCACACTAAATTCCATATTATCCATAGCTTTATGATAATTGCCAATGACATTAGCTGCGGTTGTTGACAATTCACTGTCAAAATCCGTCACAAGTGACGCATACTTCGGCACAATGCCTTCACAGTATTTGTTGATCATGGCAATCGTGCGATTTAATAAGTTTCCTAAATCATTAGCTAAGTCATAGTTAACCTTGGCTACATAGTCTTCCGGTGTAAAGACACTATCATTCCCAAAAGGAATCGCCCGCAATAAATAATAACGCAGGGCGTCTAACCCATAACGTTCAATCAACATATCAGGATAAACCACATTCCCTTTTGATTTGGACATTTTGCCATCTTTCATGACAATCCAGCCATGAGCATAAATCTTTTCAGGTAATTCAATATCTAATGCCATTAACATGATTGGCCAGTAAATCGTATGGAAACGGACAATCTCTTTCCCAATCATTTGGACATTGGCAGGCCAATATTTTTGGAACAAGCTATCATCATCCAACCCATACCCAAGAGCTGTAATGTAATTAAATAAGGCGTCAATCCAGACATAAACCACATGTTTTGGATTACTTGGCACTGAAACACCCCAAGAGAAGGTCGTACGTGTTAAGGCAAGGTCTTCTAAACCAGGTTTGATAAAGTTATTTAACATTTCATTTTTACGGGATTCCGGTTGAATAAACTCTGGATGTTCCGCATAATGTTGCAATAAACGGTCCGTGTATTTACTCATTTTAAAGAAATAAGTCTCTTCTTTCACTAATTCTACTTCATGGCCACTTGGCGCCTTACCACCAATCATCTTGTCATCTGCATCGCGATAAACTTCTGCCAGTTGATTTTCAGTAAAGTACTCTTCATCAGAAACAGAATACCAGCCTTCGTATTCACCCAAATAAATATCTCCTTGAGCTAATAATCGTTCAAAGACCTGTTGAATCTGTTTGACATGATCCTCATTAGTCGTTCGAATAAAAATATCATTCGTAATATCCAAGTCTTTCCATAACTTCTGCACATCCACTGCCATTTCATCCACATATTGTTGGGGGGTAATCCCCATCTCAGCTGCTTTTGATTCAATTTTTTGGCCGTGCTCATCAAGTCCAGTCAAAAACAGGACATCATGACCCGTTAAACGCTTGTACCTTGCCACAGCATCGCATGCGATGGTTGTATATGAACTACCGATGTGTAATTTACCACTTGGATAGTAGATAGGCGTTGTTATATAAAATGTTTTTTTATCTGCCATAACACAAAAATCCTCCTTCAAATAGAAATTAGCCAACAAAGCTATTTCTGTCCGCAATTTACTTATCAGTATACCATATTTCATCCCCTTTTCTCAAAATTTTTCGTTCTCTAACAGGTGATAAACTGAGGACTCTCATCAATCCTTCATACTCCATTTAAACAAAGGAAGAGATCGAAATAGTTGTTCCCTGATAAATAAATGATACAATGGATTTATTCTATTTTATTGGAGGTTTTTTTATGCCCAAACCTATTATTGGGATTGCAGCCAATCAACTGGCTGCTGGTTCAACTGAATTCCACGGGAATGCTGTTACTTACACCCCTCAAGGGTTTGTCTCTGCAACAGAAGCCGTCGGTGGGCTACCTTTACTGCTACCTATTACACACCCAGATAATGCTAAAGCCTACGTGTCGAGCATCGACAAACTTCTTTTAGCTGGTGGACAAGATGTGGATCCGGTTCTTTACGGAGAAGAACCTCACCCCTTGCTTCAAGGAACAAACCCAGACCGCGATCTTTTCGAGCAGGCCTTAATTCAAGAAGCTCTCGCTCAGCACAAACCGATCTTCGCCGTTTGTCGTGGGATGCAAATCCTAAATGTCACTCTAGGCGGTAATCTCTACCAGGACTTATCTCTTTATTCCGATTGGAACGTTCGTCATGTTCAAGAGCCAACCTTGCCTAAACACCCAACCCACAGTATTTCTGTGGAAAAAGATAGTTTATTAGGGGATTTAGTCGGCGAAAGCTACCGCGTTAATAGCTACCACCACCAAGCCATTAAACGACTAGCTCCTTCACTTAAAACCAGTGCAATTAGTGCTGATCAAATTATCGAAGCAGTCGAATGGCACGATGACAGCCAACGAGTATTGGCTATCCAATGGCATCCCGAACTTAGTTTCCAGGCTCATCCCTCTGAACGGCAGCTCTTTGACTTTTTTGTCAATCAGTTATAACACCATTCTTACGTCTGATTCTCAGGCGTTTTTTTGAATCCTCTTTCTGAGTGAGGTATACTGAGACTAACAACCTATTAGGAGGAGATTAAGCATGAACGTATCTTGGCACGGACAATCTTGTGTAAAAATCGTCACGAATCAACAGCAAACTATTTTAATCGACCCACTTATCAGCGGTAACCCCTACAGTGACCTTGATGCAGAAACCGTTGCAGCGGATGTGATTATCTTAACTCACGCCCATAACGATCATGTGGGAGATACTGCTGCCATTGCCCACCGCACAGGCGCATTAATTATCGCTAACTTTGAACTGGCAGGTTATTTCGCCAAAAGAGATTATCAAACACACGGCATGCAGCCTGGTGGTCAATTTAGCTTTTACTTTGGCACCCTTAAGCTGACGCCAGCGATCCACAGTTCCAGCTATGAAGATGAACATGGTCAAGTCCATCCTTTAGGAATCGCAGCCGGTTTAATTCTAACTATTGACGATAAAGTTATTTACCATGCTGGTGACACCGCCTTGTTTACCGACATGACTCTCATCGGCCAGCAGCACGCCATCGACTTAGCCTTTTTACCAATTGGAGACAATTTCACCATGGGGCCAGCTGATGCCGCCATTGCTGCCTCATGGCTAAAGGCTAAAAAAGTTGTGCCGGTCCACTACAATACCTTCCCAGTTATAGAACAAGATCCCCAAGACTTCTTTAAGCTATTGCCTGAGGAACAAGGATTACCTGTGGCGATTGGTGAAACCATCGATTTGTAAAAAGGCTGGGACCATGGTCTCAGCCTTTCAATGTTTTAACGACTATTGTGCGATAGGTGAGCGCCAGTGGACAAGGCCATGACATGGAGATAGGAGAGAGTTAAAGTCTCAAAACTCATGCAGTGCTTATCTTTGACGAGTCATCCTACGAGAAATAAAACGATTTAATGTTCCATCTTGTTAAAGTACTAGTTGAGGTGAGTTACTGAGAACTTAAACTATGTTCCACTTGAATTCTCTTGATTTCATCAAGAGAAAGGCTGAGCCCTTCACCTATCTGTTCAGGGGTTAGGCCAATTTTAGTAAAGTTAATAACTGATTCAACTTTCTCTTGGTAAGCCTTCTTAGAAGCCTCTATTAGACCTTCTTGTTTAGCATCGTATAGTTCAGCTTTTCTTTTCACTACGAACTCTTTCTGCCAACATTTCCTTCGCCTCCTTACTCCATTTACTTTCATCTAAAACCTGTTCATCTGCTTCTAGAATCACTTTGTCCGCATTTGAATCAATTGTCACATTTGCCCAAAACTGAAACCAGTTCTTAACCGATTTTTCGATGTTAGCATTATTGTCAAATTTCTTTAGTTCTAAAAAGACATGGCGTTGTAGTTCTTTGCCATCAATATCTGTATAACGCATATCACTATGCTTGTCTTTGAAAGTAAAATCATATAATGGGTTACTGTCATCAAAGTGATTATATTCCAAGATGCTGACAGCGTAAATAGGTTTGACACCTCTGTATGCTGTGTGAGTATTCTTACTTTCTGCTCTTGTTCTTTCAAAGTCATCAATAACTTCTTTCGCAACATAAGTCAATCACCGTTTCAACATTGAATGTTTCTGTGGGTTAACTTAAACTTCAACAATGACTTTTGTACCGTCCTCAAGTTTCACTAAAACATCTACCTCGGTATTGAAAATTTGTTCACTAACATCATCTGTCGCCGTGTGAATTTGCTTCCCTTCGAGAATCTCCAGACTAGCGATTTATAAGTCTAAAACAGCTTGTAAAAAATACTTTGTGTAACGTTCATTTCTTAGGAATTTTCTGGCTAGTAAATCAGTTGGGGGTTTGAACTTTCTTCGTGGTGTATTCAAAAAAACATCACTTCCTTTAAAATGGCTAAGTCATCTGCCCAGGAGCTAACTAATAAACGAACTAGCAAAAACACAAAAACCTCTCAATCTCTTCGTATTGAAGAGCTTGAGAGGTTTTTTTGATCAAAGCAGGTTTAGGCTCCACTTGGTTTCCCGCTTAAAACATTCTTTTTGTATCAAACTCATTAGGATTCGTGCCAAACCGCTCACCCGTATGCAATTCATCGATTGCTTTTTTATCGTCAGCTGTTAACTCAAAATCAAAAACGTCAGCATTTTGTTTAATACGTGATTCTGTCACGGACTTCGGAATCGTGATAATATCGTGTTCCAAATCCCAACGAATAATCAATTGAGCCGGTGTTTTATCGTATTTTTTACCCATAGCCACTAATCGCTCGTCCGTCAACAAGTTGCCCTGGCCCAGAGGCGACCACGCTTCAACGGCAATGCCATGTTCCTCACAAAAGCCTCTTAAAGGCAGTTGATTTAACAAGGGATGAAGTTCAATTTGATTGACCATTGGCATTATCTCAGCATCGGCCATCACATCACGTAAATGGTGTTCATGGAAATTGCAAACACCAATCGCCTTGACACGACCTTCTTTGTATAAGTGCTCTAACGCACGCCATGTCTCTTTGTATTTTCCAGCAACTGGCCAGTGAATCAAATACAAATCAACATAATCAAGTTGCAATTTTTTTAAACTCTCATCAAAAGCAGACAACGTTGTCTCATATCCCTGATCGTCATTCCAAACCTTGGTTGTCACAAAGATATCGTCTCGTTTCACGCCTGATTCCTTTAAGCCAATACCGACGCCACTTTCATTTTTATAAATTGCCGCCGTATCAATCGATTTGTACCCTGTCTCAATGGCCCATTTGACTGCATTGATAACTTCCTCATCATCTTTCGCCTTCCAAACTCCTAAACCTAAACGAGGCATTTCAACTCCATTGGCAAGTTTTTTTGTACTTGTTATATTCACAGCATCCATTCCTTTCGTTATCTCCTTCTATTTTACACTTAAACTCAGAGAACTGCCAATCAAAGGGACTGTTTTTAGCTTTGCTAGCGGTGATTGTTCTCATAATTTTATCATTCTTTTAACTTACACTAGCTTTATCAGAAAAAAACGTGTATCTTAATAGATAAACTTTTAAACCGCTCACACTTAACAAGGAGGACTTACATGAAAAGAGAAATAGTCAAAACCCTACCAAAAATCGAACTCCATTGTCACCTCGACGGCTCCGTCCGCCCTCATATTTTGGAACAACTAGCTCAGTCTCAAAACAAACCAATATCAGCGACTGGCCCTGAGTTAGCTGCGAAACTAATCGCTCCAGAAGAATGCCAAAGTTTACTTGAATACCTGGAGCGATTTGACATCGTCTTACCTTATTTACAGACGACCGCTGCCTTGGAACTAGTGGCCTATGATTTAATTGCCCAAGTTGCTGAAGAAAATGTCACCTATATTGAAGTTCGCTTTGCCCCGATGCTGTTTGTAAAAGGCGGACTGAGCATTTCAGAAATCGTAGATGCCATTTTAGCTGGTCTTAAACGGGGAGAAACAGACTTTGGCGTCAAGAGCAATGCCTTGCTTTGTGCGATGCGCCATCACTCCCCTGAACGCAACCAAGAGGTCATCGAGTGTGCCAAAGAATTTTTAAGCCGAGGTGTGGCTGGATTTGATTTAGCTGGTGACGAAGCCGGTTATCCGACCGACCTTTTTGCCGAACTGATCTCACTTGGAACCTCTCATCAGATTCCTGTGACCTTGCACGCAGGGGAATGCGGCTGTCCGCAGAATGTCGCTGAATCCATCAAATTAGGTGCCACTCGCATCGGTCATGGTATCGCCATTCAAAAAGACCCAACTGTTTTACAGTCCTGTCTCGATAATCAAACCCTAGTGGAAATGTGCCCAACTAGTAACTTTCAAACAAAAGCCGTCCTCAACTTGGCAGACTATCCCTTTAAAACCTTTTTGGATGCTGGGGTAAACTTGTGCATCAACACTGATAATCGGACCGTTTCAAACACTACCTTAACTGATGAGTACATGAAACTTCATCAATGGTACGGCATCAGCTACGACACTATGGAAACCCTCAACCACAATGCTGTCGACGGTGCATTCATTAGCGACCAAGCAAAAAGAGACTTGCACAGACAACTGACAACCGACTATGCCAATCTCTAATATCATCGAATCTCTTAAGCCCGACAGTTTTTCGGGCTTTTTTGTTAATACAGCAATTAGGCAGATCCGTACCTAGTAGTCAAAAAAAGTGAGCCTCTCAGCTCACATTTTTTATGATTATCTTTTTTCACTTTTCATGATTGAGATTGATTTTTTTAACGCCTTCCATAAGCCGTCGTCGCTGTAAACCAAGGCCGTTGAACGGTACATGGAAGCTGACACTTTCAACAATACCAATGTTGAGACCACTAAAATTAATAATGAAATCATCACCCCAGCATCGGTTACCGTTCCACTAGCAATCCGTGATGGCATCGTGAAGGAGGAAAGAAAAGGAATATAGGAAGTCACTCGCATCATGATATGTTGCGGGTCACTCATGCCAAAAATCATCGTCAGGAAAAAACCAATCATCGTTAAATACGTTACAGGCGCTACCGCTTTTCCAGCATCTTCGGATTTCGATACTAAAGAGCCACAAAAAGCGGATAAAATGGTATAGATTACCACACCTAGCAATAAATAAATTAAATTATAACCTAGAAGTGATTTAACGATTTCTTTAATGGAGACTACTTCCAAAACATCTTTTACCATATCGGTATCTTTCATAAATAAAAAGGCACCTAAACCAATTCCAAAGTACACCACTACTTGCGTTAGTATCACCATAAAGATCCCCATGACCTTGCCATAGAAATGTTTCGCCGCTGACGTACTAGAAAGAATGATTTCCATAATCCGCGTCCCTTTTTCTGATGCTACTTCAGACGAGGTCACTTGCGAATACATCAGAATAATCATGTACATGGCTAACCCAATAAAGATCGAACTAATCGTCATCACCATGC
Organism: uncultured Vagococcus sp.; assembly: GCF_963518325.1. Classification (NCBI taxonomy): domain Bacteria; kingdom Bacillati; phylum Bacillota; class Bacilli; order Lactobacillales; family Enterococcaceae; genus Vagococcus; species uncultured Vagococcus sp. The sequence goes on from NZ_CAUQJB010000016.1 coordinate 56,860, forward strand.
GATTAACCCCTTTATCTGTCATCTTCCCATCCTTAAATTCAACCGTTTTAGTCGCCAAGGTAGCCGGTTGGCTAAGCTTTTGAATATCCTCACTTGATAACTGTAACGCTTGAGAGACAAATCCTACTTGAATTCCCGTCAGAATTTGCGTAATGCTCATCTCATCGGTTGTGCCTAAAGAGGTATTACCAAAATAGTCACCAGAAATCAGAGAACCTTCCTCATTCGTCTCTATCACCAAAAAGCCATCAATTTTTTCATCTTTTAACGCCTTTTCGGCCTCATCTTTCGTCTCAACCTTTTTGTCTACATCAAAATCAGTTTGCTTAATAAAGGCGTCGCGAATCCCTTCATTTTTAGATACTACGGCAATATTAGACGTCTTAGCAAAATTATTTCCTACTAGCCCCGCTAATAAACTGAACCCAACCATTAAAAATGGTGCTAAAATCATCACAATAAAGGTCATACTTTTAACATTACGCTTATAGGTTTCTAAAGCCACTACCCAAAATTTATTCACGACCTTCACCTACTTTCATTTTGAAAATATCCTCAAGAGTTGGCGGCAGCTGATTAAAGACCGGCATATAACCAAATGTAACGGCTTGATCAAAAAGCTCACGCCCCACTTGTTCATCACGTAGAGTCGCTTCAATGATGCCATCGCTGCGCAAATGAGACGTTAAAACACCCTCAGTTCCTTGAATCGCTTCTAATGATAGTTCAGATTCAATAAATAATTTGGTTCGACCAAAACTTTGACGAATTTCATGAACTTCCCCATCCAAGACCATTTGACCATCTCGTAACATAATCAAATGATCACAAATTTTTTCCACATTATCCATGTTGTGACTGGAAAAAATAACACAAGAACCCTTTTCTTTTAGCTCAATGATGCCGTCTTTCAACAACTCGGCATTAACAGGATCCAAGCCACTAAAAGGCTCATCTAATATAATTAACTCTGGTTCATGAATTAAGGTTGAAATCAACTGAACTTTTTGCTGATTCCCTTTTGATAAGGCTTTGACTTTATCCGTCTTTTTCCCTTTAACTTGAAACTTAGCCATCCATTCATCAATTTTAGGCGCAATTTCTTTTTTGGTTTTCCCCCGCAAACGAGCGAAATAGATTAACTGCTCTTCAATACTAATCTTCGGATACAAGCCACGCTCTTCCGGTAAATACCCAATGACATTGTAATCTTTCTCGGTTAATTTACGTCCTTTCCATAATACTTCTCCCTGATCTGCCGTTAGGAAATCTAAGATTAAACGGAACGTCGTGGTTTTACCGGCACCGTTCTGTCCGATTAAGCCTAATATTTTCCCTTCAGGAATTGTAAATGACACATGATCGACGGCTGTCATATCACCAAACGTCTTGACTAACTGTTTCACTTCTAGCATTCCTTAACCTCCATTTTTTTTATTAAATCACTCCCCCGAGCAATCTCATAGTAAAATGATACCACATTCCCCAACAGAAAAAAACGGACCATCCTAAGATAATCCGCTCCACTGGCTCTATTAATCTCTACCTGATAGTCATTTATCAGACAGATCGTTATATTCTGACACTGATTCAATCACTACTTTATGGCAATTCTATCTAACAGGTTCCTTAAAATGTTCAAATACATTCAAGGCCACATTTTTAGGTAATCCAGAGGCTTCCAACTCTTCAATCGTCGCCCCTTGGATGTTTTTCAAAGACTTAAATTCTTTTAAGAGATTTTTCTTGCGCTTAGGTCCTAAGCCATCAATTCCATCTAATTTAGACGCAAAGCTGTTTTTACTCCGTAATTGTCGATGGAAAGTAATGGCAAATCGGTGAACTTCATCTTGAATTCGCTGTAACAAGAAAAATTCCGGTGAGTTCCTTTTTAGGGGAATCACCTCTAAAGTTGGTCCGAATAACAATTCACTCGTTCGATGTTTGTCATTTTTGGCTAAGCCCGCAACAGGAATATCCAATCCCAATTGATTTTCCAAGACATCTTTCGCAACATCCACTTGGCCTTTCCCACCATCAATCACGATTAGATCAGGAAAAACCAAGCCATCCTTTAAGACACGGGAATAACGGCGATAAATGACCTCGCGCATCGAGGCGTAATCGTCCGGCCCTTTAACCGTCTTAATCTTGTATTTTCGGTAGTCGTTTTTATGAGGTTTACCGTCAACAAATACCACCATAGCCGAAACAGGGTCAGTCCCCATAATATTCGAGTTATCAAAGGCCTCAATCCGAATAGGCGTCGGAATGCCCATGGCTTCTCCCAATTTTTCAATTGCCCCAATAGTTCGTTCTTCTTTTCGTTCAATCAAATCGAATTTTTCCATTAAAGAGACTTGGGCATTTTTACTGGCTAATTCCACTAATTTTTTCTTTTCACCTTTTTGGGGTTGGTAAACCTTAGCTTTAACTAGGGCTTCCACACTCACCTTGTCGATGTCTGCAGGAATAAAAATTTCTTTAGGCACAAAGTTTTGGTTTTCCAAATAAAACTGTCCAATAAAGGTCAAAAAATCTTCCCCTGCCTCATTGTAAAAAGGAAAAACGGACACATCTCGCTCGATGATTTTTCCTTGGCGGACAAAAAATACCTGAACACACATCCAACCTTTATCGACAGCATAACCAAAGATATCTCGGTCCACAAAGTCTGTATTGGTCATTTTTTGACGGGTCATCACGGTTTCGATTGAACTGATTTGATCCCGATACTCTGCGGCTTTTTCAAACTCCATTTGTTCTGCCGCACTTAACATCTTTGTTTGCAAACTCTCTTGGATTTCTGTATAGCCTCCATTTAAGAAACGTTTGATTTCTTCTACCATCACCTGATAGACTTTCGGATCCACATCAAAAACACTTGGACACAAGCACTGACCTATGTGGTAATACAAACAAGGTTTCTTAGAAGACAAACTACATTTTCTTAAAGGGTAAAGACGATCCAACAAGCGCTTTGTTTCATTAGCAGCTTTAACATCTGGATACGGACCAAAATAATTAGCCTTATCCTTTTTCACTTGGCGGGTAATGGTCAGTCGCGGGTATTTTTCGTTCGTTATTTTAATAAAGGGGTAGCTTTTATCATCTTTTAGCATGATATTATACTTAGGGTTATTTTTTTGGATTAAGTTAATTTCTAAAAGCAAGGCTTCAATGTTCGACTCTGTGACAATGTATTCAAAATCGTCAATCTCACTGACCAGTCTTTCAGTCTTCGTATCATGACTACCTGTAAAATAAGAACGCACGCGATTTTTTAAGATCTTGGCTTTTCCCACGTAGATAATCGTCTTGTTTTTATCTTTCATTAAATAACAGCCAGGCTGATCAGGCAGCAAGGCTAATTTACTTTTTATACGGTCATTCACGGCTGATCATTCCTTTTACTTACCACCTCATACAAGTGGCTATTTGACAAACTTCTTCACTATTAGTATATCACTAACTCAAGGAAAAGTTGACCAATCAGACTTTTTTGTCAGAAGAGCTTCACGAATCGCTGCCGTTGTTCTTATTGCTTTACTACGTTGTCCTTTATTTCTAAGCGGTAAACCACTAAGAATAACGGCTGCAATTAGAGACAAGGGTCATCTATGCGCAGCGGAGAGCCATACTTTTGCAAGTTTACTTGCGTAGTGTTCAAGACAACAAAATTTATGTAGTGATTGATGAGCTACGCTTAACGCCGACTACGATATAGAGAAAGCTAGATACTTTCCTATAACGTCACAAAAACAGCCAGGAACTTCTTCCTAGCTGTTTTTCCCCCATATCATGTCGCAAATCCGCATTTTCTTTTAGTTGTTAATGTTTGGCATCCACGCTCTGAACATAGTCTCTTAATGTTTTAACATCTACTTGAGCTTGTTGTAGCTTGGCATCTGAATCATTCTTTTGATTAGACAATTGCTCACGTTCTGCCGTTAAACGAGAAATCTCCTGTTGTAACTGATTAACTGCGGTTTCTTTTGCAGTTAATTGGTCTCTTAAGGTATTGTACTCCGCTTGTTTAGCCTGTAACTCAGCTTCTTTTCTAGTCAGTTCTGCTCGTTTAGCAACTAAGTCATTATTGATACTTGTTACGTTGTTTTGAGCCGTCGTTAACTCCGCTTGTTTTTGAGCGGCTAGCGCTTTTTGCCCCTCGACGTCTCGTCTTAATTGCTCATTCTCTTGATTTTTTTGATTAATTTCGCCATTCTTACCATCCACTTCTTGTTGTTTACGAGCTATTTCATCTTGTTTTTGTTGAAGTTGCTCCTTAAACTGGTCTTCATTGCGTTTAATCGTATCATTTTTTTGTTGAATCCCATTATTAAGTTGAACGATTTGATTGTTCAACTCAGTAATCGTTTGATTTAATGTATCTGCTCTTGACTTGGCGTCTTTTAATAAGTCATTTTCAGATTTTAACTTTTCGACTTCTGCTTGTGACTGTTTCAAAGTGCTTTCTGAAGCTGCTAACTTATTACTTAAATCAGTTACTTTTGTTTGCCCTTCTTTTGCCAATTGCTCTTTTGCAGTTAATTTATTATCTAGACTTGCAACAGCAGTCTTAATGGCAGCGACATCAACCTCGCCACCCCAATTTGCCATAGCTGATGCGCCTACAACCCCACCCACTAATGCAACTGCTAAAACGACGATTGTGACGATCATTTTTTTCGTTAATTTACTTTTCATTTCTCCAGCCTTTCTTTGCGACGTCTATCATTCTAATTCATAACATCACATACTTTCTGCTCTATTTTTGCTCATCGATGAGCAACGGCGACCACTTACCTACTAAAAGTCAGTAACATCAATCGTTCAGGACGTGACGAACGATTAAAAAGTTAAGTTTCAAACGATAAAATGTAGCGCTAAACTCGAATTAAATAACACGCTAAAAAAACTGACTGTGTCGACAATAGCCTTATTGACACAATCAGTCTCATTCACTTAATCTTTTTCACTGTCGTCATAGGTCTCAATTGTTTCAACCGTCTCAACAGTACCTTCTTTTTTCTCTTTTGCTTTCTTTTCAGCCGCAGCTTTTTCAGCTTCCGTCAGCTTATCACTTACCTCTTTGGTTTCTTTTTTAGTTTCTTTACCATCTACTGGTGTTGGCGAAAACTCTTGATCGACTTGTTTATTAGCCTCGGCAATTGCTTCATTAACCGCAATACTCATATTAGCCGCATAGGTATCCAAATCTTTAACACCCGCCATAAACGCCAGCAATAAGTTCGCCGTTTCCGTTTCGCTACCGGTTCCTAGTTGCCATTTTTTCTTCACTTGCTCCATCGTCACTGAAACCTTAATTGGCTTATCAATGATCTTCGCGTCTTTCATCGACTCCATCAACAGCTGAACAATCAAATCACCTAACTTGACATTGTTGCTCATTAATTCAGAATCAGCTAACATCCGTTCGATCAACTTCTCCATAGTTGACTTGTAGACATCCTGAAAATCAATGCCTCTTACACTGTAAGTAATCGTCACATTTTTTTCTTTGCGATTCTCTTTTACTGAAGATACATCATACTTCGCATGACTCTGAACCATCTCAAGCCACTGTTTTAAAAAGGCTTCGGTCTGTTTAGGTGAAATGACGCCTCCAAACTCGCTAAAACTTGTCACCAAGTCTTCAATTAACTCTTTACGCTGTTCCTCTAATTTTATATCAAGCTCCATACCTTGTACAAAATTCTTCTCAAAACGCTCATCTTTTACTTCATATATAAAGCGATTAACAAATAAAACGCCAGCCTCTTCTGGTTCTATTGCTTTTTGACAGCCTGTTAGAAAGACAACAAGGGCGACTAACATAATGAATAGATTTCTTTTTGTGTATTTCATGTACTTATCACCTTCCATAGTTCTCCGTATTTCAACCTTAACAAGGGACTCATTTATTATTATCCTTGATTATCTGAAAAAATTCAAAGGTTTTCGCTATTTATTCGTATCTTATTATATAGGCAAAATTAAAAAGGAGTGAATTTATGTTAACTTATCTACTATTGTTTGGGCTTGGTAGCTGTTTTGGGTCTTTTTTTTCAGTAATTAGTGAGCGACTTCCTTTGGGAATTTCACTGATCACCCCCGCTTCTCACTGTTCCAACTGTCAATCCTCTCTGAAAGCTCGTGATCTCGTCCCAGTAGTCTCTTATCTTCGTTTAGGCGGTCGTTGTCGCTATTGTCACCTTACTTACCCAAAGACCTCCTTCATCGCTGAAATCGTCACTGGGTTACTTTTTTGCTTACTAACCTATTCACACCTTTGGACACTTATGTTTATCCCGGGTTTGCTGTTAATGCTAATGGCTCTTTTACTAAGTCTCACTGATAGTCTATATTTGCTTGTTGAACCCCTCATTTTTTTCCCACTGACCCTTTGTACAGCACTAGCTATCTGGTTACTGAAAACACCTTTCAGCTTCCACTTAATTGACTGTCTCTTTACTACAGCTGTTTTAACAGCTGTCTCATTCCTACTTCCTAACAGTCTGGGTTACGGAGATATTTTGCTTTTAAGCTCCTGGAGCCTTTTTCTAGGTGCTTATGGGTTGAACTTAATCATCGTAGCGGCCTGCCTCGCTGCTCTACTTTGGGGAATCACAAGAGCCACTAAATCCACCCCTATTCCATTCGTCCCTTTTCTTGCGGGGGCCTTAATCAGCTATTTGATTTGGCAGTTTAATCAGAGACCCTTTTAAATCAAAAAAGCGAACTCTATCAAGAGTTCGCTTTGATTAATTAAATTACATTCTTACTGCAAAATCAGGTGCAAAGTAAGCTGATGAACCGTAAGTGACGTTTTGACCTGGTGCTGGTGCGTGAATATACCCACCGCCACCAGTTGAAATAGCTACATGGTAAGTACCACCACGGCTACCCCAGAACAATAAATCGCCTGCTACTGCTTGAGACACTGCAATTTGTGTGCCCGCTCCCTCTTGAGGAACAGTCCAGCCACCAATTTCGCGGCCAACAGCCATACGATAAACGTATGAAGTAAAACCAGAACAATCAAATACATCTGGACCTTTACCACCTAATACGTAAGGCTTGCCAATGTGCTTAGCTGCTTCAGCAAGAACTGCTGCTGCGCCACCACTTGGATTTGGTGCTGGTGCAGGGATTTCTGGTTTCGGAGGTGTCACAATTCCGTTACCATTACCATTACCGTTGCCGTTACCTGGGTTCGGTGCAGGTGTGTCAGAATTACCATTGCTCGGGTTATCAGAGCCTTGGTTAGTTGTGTTAGTTGGTGCTTGTGACGCTTCTTGAGCTACACGAGCTTCTTCTTGTTTAGCAGCTTCCTGAGCTACTTTCACTAGACGAGCTTGTTCAGCACGAGCTGCTTCCGCTTCTTGTTTTTCTTTCAAGAATCCAGCTTTTTTGCCTTCTTCCGTTGAACGTTCAGCAGCAATGCCACTGACTAATGCTTGCTGTTGCAATTCTTGATCCATTAATTGACCTTTTGTCGCTTCAATATCAGCCACTGTTTGGTTTAATTCTTGGGCTTTAGTCTCTGATGTTGTTTTTTTAGTTTCAACAGATTTTTTGTCTTTTTCTTGTTGTTTCATCATGTCATTACTTGCGTTAACAATTGTAGACGCGGCGAAAACACGTGTAATAGCAGTTGATACAGAATCAGCTGATAAGACAGCGTCGATGTAATTAGTCGCTTTACCGTCAACTTGAACTGAGCGAGCTTGATCTTTAATCGTTGCATCACGCTTGTCAATCTTAACTGTTAAGTCTTCGATTTCAGTTCCTAATTTAGTGATTTCTTGGTTTAATTTAGCTTGTTGCTCTTGCAACTCTGCTGATTGAGCTTTAATGCTCTCAATGTTTGATTTTACCGTTTCTAATTGTGCTGAAGCTGCTGCTTCCTGGCCACTTAATTCGCTAATTTTGTTTTCAGACTGTTGAATTTTTGTATCAACATCATCTGCTAATCCTACTACTGGCAATGCAATTGTCCCTAACAAAATTGTGCTTACCATGATAGCAGATATAAGACGCTTTTTCACTGGTCATTCCCCCGACTCGTTTTTTATATGTATTACAAATTTAACTTGTTTTCCTCATCAATGAATGAATTGTAACATAGCAACATGTCAGTCAGATAATATCTATGTTACAAAAATGTTTCAAAGAGTCTTTCTTGCTCAATAAATTACAGCTTAGCGATTTTTTTAATCGGATAGCTTAAAATAATAAAGAGGAAGATGTTCATTATCAGAGTAGGTCCCAGATTTCTTGTTATAAAGCCTAACAAATCTCCATTTATCAACTTAAAAATAGCTTGAATTAAGTACGCACTACTGTCCATGATGGTTATAAAAATCACCAGACTAAGTAGTATCGAGAGGATTGATGGTCGTACATAATCAAAAACCACATAAATCAGCATGACAGTTAAAGGTAATGACACCATATTAATACCAATAATACTGTAATAATAGACATCAAAAATAATACCCAGAATAACTGACATAATGACAATATATTGCTTATTTAAATTTAAGCACCCTAATATTAAACCAATTAATAATAAATGACTATTTAAATAGACAGTATTGTTCGTTGCCACACGTAATAAATTACTAATCTGTCCGTCAAGTAACATCAGAACAATCAAGATAAACGGTAAGATAATTTTCATGATGGTCTTTTTTTCCATATTAATTATCACTTCCTGCTAGACGTTTCACCACTGTCACAAATGGAATATCGTACATGGAAGATACGTGCGTCACATAGGCTTCCTTATCCAATCCGAAGCTAGTGTCTTTAACTTTTTTAACCTCGCCTACCAACAAACCTTTTGGTGACGCACCACCTAAACCAGATGTGGTTACTTTATCGCCTGCTTTAAGCCCATCTAGGGAAGTTAGGCGGGTAATGATAAAAGCACCCTCTTCTTCATCGTACTCTTCCATCAAGCCATAAACCGACTCACCTTCTTGCGGCGAAATCATCACTGGAAAATGATCGGAATTCTGATTCGTCGAGGTTAGCAACTCCACTTTAGCCGAAGCCGCATTGGCCACAATCACACGACCGATTAAGCCTTTATTCCCAAGAACGGGCATACCAACATCTACGCCATCATTTTTACCACGGTCAATAATCAAAATATCTTGCCAAGTATCTGGTGAACGATTAATGACACTAGCCGTCACTTTCTCATAGTTTGAAATAGTGGCATTTAACTCTAACTGCTCTTTTAATGCATTATTTTCGGTTGTTAAATTTTGTTTTTCACTTTCCATGGCAGAAAACTCATCGATGCGTTTTTTCAAACGATCATTTTCTTCATACGTACTAAATAAATTGCCGATGGATCGAATACCACCCTCAACGGCTCGCAAAGGAAATGACACAATTTTGTCAACGGTTGCGGCAATGTCACTGGTCAGAGACTGAGCCACACCTGAATCTTTTGACTGATTCCGCTGTTGAGAACTAAAGGTCACAACAAACACCACAATAATCACAATGATAATGGCGATAATTATATTTTTACTAGAATTGAACTTCTTCACTGTTCCACCTCAAGATACTTTCTGTTCTTTAGACGCGTTGTCAATAATCAACTATCTGATTGATTTTTTTAGGCTACTCCGTTCTATTTAGACAATAGGAAACAAACCACCTACATACATTCAACCATTTTACCATTAATCACTGGCATTTTCTATAAAGTTCTTGAAGATTCATCATCAATTTCACCATTCTTATCACAATTTTATAATTATAAAGAAAAATTCTTGCTGAATACTTTACACCCACTAGCGTTTAGGCTATCATCCCTGATAATTAGCCACTGCCCCTAAAAGATTAGCATCATTTTTAAATTGGCATAAGCGAATATCAGGTTTGATGGCTGTTTTTTGACCACGATTAAAAATAACCATCATTTGCTCCTCGATTTTTTCCAGTAAATCAGCTCGGGCCGAAATCCCCCCGCCGATGACAATCATTTCTGGATCAATACTCGTTTGTAAATTGTACAAGCCTACAGCCAGATAGTAGAACAGCTGCTGGACTTCACCCTTAGCAATCGAATCCCCTGCTTCTGCCAATTCGAAGACCTCTTTCCCTGTTAGAGCCGTCTCCTCTAGCCCTTTCATAACCGAGACCCGTTTCGCCATCGCTACTGGCGTTGCTAACTGGCTGAAATTCCATTGCCCCTCTAACAACATAAAACCAAACTCACCACCAAATAGATGATGCCCTTTTTCAATTTTGCCGTGTTTGATGACCGCACCGCCAATTCCAGATCCAATTACGACGACCAGAACATCTTCTTTGCCAGCAGCTGTCCCATAAGTCACTTCAGCTAAGGCCGCACAGTTCGCATCATTTTCAATTGCTATTGGTAGATTCAGCGCCTGCTCCAAAGAGTCATAAAAAGTCAACTCATGGACAAAAGGAATCGCACAGTTACCCTTGATCACCCGTTGCTCTTGATTGACTGCCCCTGGTGAGCTACAGGCACAACCGGTAAAGGAGTACTTCCCTAACCCGTCTTTCACGGTCACTAACGTCTTTAAAAATTCGGGCAGTGTTTTAGGTGTTGCCACTTGATTTTGTTCCCTTAAAGTTTGATTGTGCCAGACCCCATACTTTATGGCCGAACCGCCAAAATCAAAAACCAGCAATGTTTCATTTTCCACAGAGATTCTCCTCCTACCTTTATATGAGTTAAATTTTAACATAGAAAGAAGCCAATTCACATAAACATTATAATCTTTTTAACCTTATAAAAAAAGCCAACTCAATGAGTTGGCTTTGATATTAATTATTTGATGCCATTGTATGCTTGAACGATGATTTCTTTCAATTCGCTAATTAATGGCTCTTTTGGATTTGCTGTCGTACATTGGTCAGTGTAAGCTAATTCAGCTAAATTATCCGCTGTTTTATCTAACTGAGCTTTGGTTACGCCTTGAGCTTTAAAGCTCATGTCGATTCCAACACGCTTACCTAAGTCAGCAACTGCTGTCGCTAACGCTTCAACTAATTCCTCAGTTGTATTGCCTTTAAGACCTAAGAACTTCGCTACATCTGCGTAATCTTCATGAGCGCGGAAGTAGTCATATTTAGGGAACATGGCATGTTTAGATGGATCTTTCGCATTGTAACGAATCACGTGTGGTAATAAAATCGCATTCGTACGGCCATGTGGAATATGATACTCAGCACCACATTTATGTGCTAATGAGTGATTAATGCCTAAGAAAGCATTGGCAAAAGCCATCCCAGCAAGTGCTGAAGCGTTATGCATTCTTTCACGGTTATCTTCGTTTGGTGTATCGCAAGACGCTTCTAAGTTTTCAAAGACTAATTTGATTGCTTGTAAGCTTAAACCACGGGTGTAATCAGATGCCATCACAGAGACATAAGACTCTAAACCATGAGTCAAGACGTCCATACCTGTATCAGCTGTCACGGATCTTGGAACTGACATCACAAATTGTGGGTCAATAATCGCCACATCTGGTGTCAATGCGTAATCAGCTAATGGGTATTTAACCCCAGTTTCGCTGTCTGTAATAACCGCAAATGGTGTTACTTCTGAACCTGTACCTGATGTTGTTGGGATACAAACAAATTGCGTTTTTTCGGCTTTTTGAATCTTGTAAGTCCGTTTACGGATATCCAAGAATTTTTGTTTCGCGCCAAAGAATTCTGTATCTGGGTGCTCGAAGAACATCCACATGCCTTTAGCCGCATCCATTGCTGAACCACCACCTAAAGCGATAACAGTGTCTGGATTGAATTCAACCATTCTTTCGGTTCCTTTGTAAACAGTGTTGCTTGATGGATCTGGTTCAACATCGGAGAAGACTTCGATTTGAACTTTGTTTTTGCGTTTTCTTAGCGTGTCCATTACAAGGTCTGCATAGCCAAATTTAACCATCCCCTCGTCACAAACTAGGAAGACACGTTCAACGTTTTCCATTGTTTCTAAGTACGCTACTGAATTTTTTTCGAAATACATTTTTGGTGGAAGTTTAAACCATTGCATATTATTTCTCCGTTTCGCCAATGTCTTAATGTTGATCAAGTTAATTGATGACACATTTTTAGAGACTGAGTTTTTACCGTAAGAGCCACAACCTAATGTTAATGATGGAATCATTTCGTTATAGATATCACCAATTCCACCTTCAGATGCTGGTGTATTGATTAGCACACGACATGCTTTCATCTTCATACCGAATTTAATTTGCAAGTCTTGGTCTTCAGAGTGGATAACTGCTGTATGGCCTAAACCGAATGCTAACATTTTTTCACACAATTCAAAGGCATGTTCTTGGCTATCCGCTTTAATCATGGCTAAAACTGGTGATAATTTTTCTAATGATAATGGGTAATCAATTCCAGCGCCTTCTAATTCAGCCACTAAAATTTTCGTACCAGTCGGCACTTTAATGCCTGCAAGTTTCGCAATCGCATCAGCAGAATGACCCACAATCGCTGGGTTAACAGCTGTTTTAGCTGCATTCATCACCGTTGCTTCTAATTTTTTCAATTCAGCTGGTTTCACAAAGTACACTTGATGTGCTTGGAATTCCGCTTTCACTTCATCGTAAATCTCTTTATCCACGATCATGCCTTGTTCTGATGCACAGATCATGCCGTTATCAAATGTTTTAGAGACGATTAAATCGTTCACCGCACGTTTGATTTTAGCCGTTTTTTCAATATAAGCTGGTGTGTTACCAGGACCTACACCTAAAGCTGGTTTACCAGTTGAGTAAGCTGATTTAACCATGGCGCCACCACCCGTTGCTAAGACGATTGCCACACCAGGGTGATTCATCAAACCGCTTGTTGCGTCTAATGATGGATGTTCAATCCATTGGATACAATTTTCAGGAGCCCCAGCCGCAACTGCTGCTTCTAAAACGATACGAGCCGCTTCAGCAGAAGATTTTTGGGCACTTGGATGGAAAGCGAAAATAATTGGGTTACGAGTTTTAATTGAAATCATTGATTTAAAGATAGTTGTAGATGTTGGGTTAGTAGTAGGTGTTACCCCACAAACAACACCGACTGGTGTCGCAATTTCGATAATCCCTTTTTGATCGTCTTCATTGATAATCCCAACTGTTTTGTCATCTTTAATGCTGTTCCAGATAGATTCTGAGGCATACATATTTTTGATGGCCTTATCTTCATAAATACCACGACCAGTTTCTTCAACCGCTAATTTTGCCAATGGCATATGAGCATTTAAAGCTGCCATCGCCATTTGATGGACAATGTGATCCACCTTTGCTTGATCAAAATCTTCCATAATCGCTAATGCTTCGTTCCCTTTGACGACTAACTCATCAATCATTTTTGGAACATCAATTGTCTGTTCTTTTTTCGCTACCATATTATGTAAATCCTCCTTGAAAATTTCTTTTGTTATATCTTTCACAATCATCATACTATATTTATTTTTATTTGTAAATAGTTTTCTGTGATGTTTTTCACAGTTTATCCCATAAATTATGACGAACACCGCCATTAGTGTATTTACATTCGTATAAAAACAAAAAAAGACACAGATAATTCATTATCTCTGCCTGACTTTTATTGTGATGTATTTAACTTTTATAAGAGGTCTTGAATATCATTCCAATCAAATCGCTTAACATCTCTCGTTTGAGCTTTAATACGTTGAAAATCAAAAAAATCATTGAACGTGACATTTGAGACATCTTGTTTCTTCTCAGATAAGGCTAAGTCATCATTCCTAACCCATCGATACGTAATTAAATATTCCCACATATCTAATTCTTGAACACTGGGATAGCCATTTTCATGAAATTCTCTGCATTTAGCTTTCACTGTTTTATTTAAAAAAAGTTTATCTTTCCAACTTCTGTTAGCTTCCATTAAGTCGTATCCATTCGCTTATAGTATAAGAGGTCATTTTCATCCGTTTCGTGACTAGGTGCTCTACTCACTCTCCACGCCAAAACAGCCTCTCTTGAATAGGTGTTGGTGGCTCATTGCCTGGCAATCACTCACATTTTAATGCTTAGAGGCAAGGGACAACGTAGTAAAGCACTAAGAATTAAGGCGCGTTGCTCCTATATCGCTGTGTCTCAAAGCAAAAAGGAAAATCTTTACGATTCTCCTTTAATTGATTAATTTTCTTCTTTTTTTGTTTCTTCTTCAATCGTGTCTACTACTGTTACTTCTTCGTCAGTTGTGTCTTCTACGATTTCTTCTTCGACTTCGATTGCTGGTGCTTCTTGCATAATCCCATCAGGTACTATTGTTTCTGTTACTTCTGGTGGTGTGACACTTGAAATTGCAGATCGATTGAATTCTAAAAAGATGCCTTCACAATCTAATACCACTGTGCTTTTATCTGTATTAACTTCAGAAATCACACCGTGCAATCCTCCGATTGTCACAACTTTACTGCCAATATCCATTGTGTTTAATAAATCTTGACGTTTTTGTTGTTGTTTCTTTTGTGAACGTGACATCCACCAAACCATTCCACCCATGATGACAATCATCGGTAAGAAAGAACCTAATCCTCCCATTTACTTCACCTCTTTTTTTCTAATGTCTCTACATAACTCTATCAAATATTAGTCGAAACTACTAGTATTTTCTCTAAATTCACTAAAAATTCTTAGGATTTTCATCATTAAAGCCATACTCATCAAAAAAAGCTTGTCTGAACTCTAATAAATTATCATCCATAATCGCTTGGCGAACTTGTTTCATAACGTTTAATAAGAAATACAAATTATGGTAAGACGTCAAACGAATTCCCAAGGTTTCGTTACATTTTATCAAGTGACGGATATAGGCTCGTGAATAGTTACGGCAAGTGTAACAGTTACACTTCTCGTCTAATGGTCGGAAATCTTCAGCGTATTTAGCATTTTTTATCACTAAACGCCCTTGGCTAGTCATACACGTCCCATTGCGGGCAATTCTCGTTGGCAAGACACAATCAAACATGTCCACACCGTTTATCGCTCCGTCAATTAATGAATCGGCTGTACCAACGCCCATCAAATAGCGTGGCTTATTTTCCGGAATCAGTGGGTTTAAGTATTCCAACACCTGATTCATCTCCGTTTTAGTTTCACCTACGGATAGGCCACCAATGGAGTATCCAGGGAAATCTAAACTGACTAAATCCTTCGCACTTTGAATTCGTAAATCTTTAAAACCGGCTCCTTGAATGATGCCAAACAGCCCTTGTCGATCTGGATTCGCATGAGCATTCAATCCCCGTTCAGCCCATCTAGTCGTTCGTTCAATTGAACGTTTCACATAGTCGTGACTTTCATAAAAAGGCGCACACTCATCAAAACTCATCATGATGTCAGGTCCCAATTTATTTTGAATCTGAATGGCTTTCTCTGGTGATAAAAACATTTTAGAGCCATTTAAATGGTTTTTAAAATTGACGCCCTCTTCCGTGATATTCCGCATGTCCGCTAATGACCAGACTTGGAAACCACCCGAATCCGTTAAAATCCCTTGATCCCAGTTCATAAACTTGTGAAGCCCACCTGCTTTTTCAACCAAGTCTTCTCCAGGTCTTAACCATAAATGGTAGGTGTTACTTAAGATAATCCCTGCGCCCATTTCTTTTAACTCTTCCGGCGCCATGGTTTTAACCGTTGCTAACGTGCCAACTGGCATAAACATCGGTGTTGGGTAGGTTCCGTGAGGCGTAATAATTTCGCCTAAACGGGCTCCCGTGTGTTTTTCTTTTTTTATTAATCGATAACGAATGGCTGGTTCGGTCATTTCGTTGCCCTACTTTCTCTCAATATACTCTAACATACGACCATCCTGACAGACATTGATCTGTCATTCTCAGGATTTAGATACGTTAAATATCATACTCTGGATAAGGGATTTTAGCAAGTTTTTCCGGTCGTCACGCTCGTCACAGAAAGAATTTTCACTTTTTATTAAGTTTTAAGTCAAATCATTTGCAAACGCTTCATATATATGGTTTAATAAGAGTATAAGAAAGGAGCATAAACAGAAAATAGATGAATTTCTCGATAAAAGTGTTACACGAGCTTAGAAGGTAAACAATAAAGTTGTATATGTACAGATTCACCACTGTTAGTTGAAACGTGTAAAGTATTAAAACTGTTGTATAAAAAGAATAGTGAATGCGTGTTTAAATAAACAATTAATTAATAAATGTAGAAAGTGAATACGTTAGATACAGATGTTAAATTAACAACGAACAAATGTTGAGAAGTTGTATAGCAGACAAAAAATTTGTTTAACAAGTAAAGAAATTCGACATACTTTACATGACTTAAAAATCAAAAAGTATCAACAAACTATTTTCTGTTTCCTTTCCAAAGCAACAAAGAGTCAAGCTAATCGAGAAGCTTGACTCTTTTTTTGTGCGCTTACCTGTAAACCGCTAAGGAAATCTCTTAATTAACCTATTTAACAAACATGGCATCGCCGAAGCTAAAGAAGCGATACCTTTCGTCAATGGCATGATGATAAGCTGCTAATGTGTTTTCTCTAGTGGCAAAAGCGCTGACTAACATCACTAAAGTTGATTTTGGTAGATGGAAATTCGTTGAAAAGGCATCGACCAATTTAAACTTATAACCAGGGGTAATAAAGATATCTGTCCAGCCACTGTCCGCCTGAATTTCTCCGCCAAACTTCGTGCCAATCGTTTCCAAGGTCCGAATCGACGTGGTTCCTACCGCTACGATTCGACCGCCCTCAGCTTTTATTTGACGCAAGCTAGCCGCCGACTCTTCCGTCAGCTTATAAAACTCACTGTGCATGGCATGCTCGGCGATATTATCCACACTAACAGGTCTAAAGGTTCCCA
Source organism: uncultured Vagococcus sp. (assembly GCF_963518325.1). Classification (NCBI taxonomy): domain Bacteria; kingdom Bacillati; phylum Bacillota; class Bacilli; order Lactobacillales; family Enterococcaceae; genus Vagococcus; species uncultured Vagococcus sp. The sequence goes on from NZ_CAUQJB010000016.1 coordinate 73,742, forward strand.
GACCCACATGCAATGTCAAATAAACCAGTTTAACGCCTTTCGCTTCAATCTTCCCTAACAGTTCTTGAGTGAAATGCAACCCTGCTGTCGGGGCAGCCGCTGACCCATTTTCTTCTGCGTAAACAGTTTGATAACGTTCTGGATCTTCCAGTCGTTCCTTAATATATGGCGGTAAAGGCATTTCTCCCAAGGATTCCAATATTTCCAAAAAGACACCTTCATAGCTAAACTCAACAATCCGTCCACCGTGATCCAGTTCTTTCGTCACCTCTGCTTTTAAACGACCATCACCAAAGGAAATAATCGTGCCAACTTTAGCTCGCTTGGCTGGTTTAATCAAGGTTTCCCACGTATTGCCTTTGGTGTTTGTCAACAATAACACCTCTAAGTGACCCCCTGTTTCCGGCTTTTCACCGTATAAACGGGCCGGTAAAACGCGGGTATTATTCATGACAAGAGCATCTCCTGCCTGTAATTCATCTAAAATATCGTAAAAGTGTTTATCTTGAATATCTCCCGTTGCCTTATCTAAAACAAGCAAACGAGACGTTTCCCGGTTTTCTAAAGGGGTTTGGGCGATCAATTCTTCCGGTAAATCAAAATCAAAATCCTCTGTTGTTAAGGTCATTTACTACTCACTCTTTCTCCATCAATTTACTCATGCTAGTTTATCATTTTTCGCTGAATTCCGCTAATTTTCTTAATTCCTTAGTCCCGTACGCAGCGAAACCCCATATTATTACTAGCCGAATCTGCCGTATTACCATTTCGAGCTGCCACTCGATACCGATTGCAATAAGACTCGTGACACAAAAACGATCCACCGCGAATGGCAAAAGCTGCCGTACTATAGCCTTGGTGCTGCTGCCACATTTCCTGACCACTTTGCTGAAACTCACTTAAGGGAAGATGGCGAGGATTGGCACACCACTCCCAAACATTGCCAGCTGTTTGATATAAGCCATAGCCATTGGGTTCGTAAGTCCTGACCGGTGCCGTCCCTAAGAAACCATCATCAAGGGTATTATTCAGCGGAAAATCACCTTGCCAAATATTGCAGTGGTGCTCCCCATCGAGTAGCTGGTCCCCCCAGGCATAGGTTTTACCTACTAGACCACCACGAGCTGCCTTTTCCCACTCTGCTTCTGTTGGCAAGCGCATACCCGACCACTGACAATAAGCAACCGCATCATTCCGTGAAACATGAACCACGGGATGATCTAACCGGTCAACTAGACTGGAGCCCGGCCCTTCTGGACAACACCAGCTAGCCCCTACTACGGCATACCACCAATTTGTCCCTGGCATCTTTTGTGAGCGTCGTTGCTGATCCTCGCTCAAAAAAGCATGAAAAACGAAGGACCAACCAAATTTCTCCGAATCCGTTTGGTACCCTGTAGCCCTTACAAACTGCTGAAATTCCGCATTAGTCACAGTTGTGGCAGCAATAAAAAAACTGGGAATCACCAGCTCCACTGCTGGCCCTTCTAAATCTGTTGGAAAACCTACTTGACTATCCGTTCCAATAAGGGTCAGACCACCTGTAATTTCAATCATCTTCTCGCTACCTTTCATCTAAAAACTACCTTTCAATTATAGCAAGCATTCAACAAAAGACGGCATCAAACGCTCCACTAATATTAAGATTGTAATTTCAAGCCTTTTCTAGCCAATATTTTCTTGACTTCTTCAAAAAAAATGAGTCATAATAACTAAAAATAACCACACCACCAACTAGGAGACCCTACTATGAGACACATATTAAATTCTAACACCCTAAGACAACTTTCTTTTTTAGAAGCTCTTTTTGCGACCCAAAACTGGCAACCAGTCGACTCCTTCGCCAAAGAGCTCGACTGTTCCAGTCGCATTCTCCGCAGCGATCTCTTAGCGATTAACGAGCTCTATAGTCCTTTTCATATCAATGTCTCCCAAAAAAATGGGATTCTCTTGGAATACCCACAAAATTATTCCATCGATTTCATTTACGCCTCGATTTTAGAAAACAGTACCGAATTCCAACTATTGGAATTACTCTTTTTTAATAATGCCCTCACCTTGGATGATTTAACGGAAGAACTGTATATCAGCTCCTCCTCCATTCATCGCACCATTAAGAAAATTAACAGCAAACTAGCACCACTAGGCTTTACTATCGCCACCTCCCCCTATGAACTCAAGGGTGATGAAGCCGCTATTCGCTTCTTTTTTATTCATTATTTCTATGAACGATACTTGGGGACAGCATCCCCTATTACGATTGAACAGCAGACCACCATCGATCGCTTTATTAAACTATTGGCTCGCACCCTAAACATCAACTTGACCTTTCCCGATCTAAAGTTAATTCGCTTAACGATTGCTACGGGTATCATTCGCATAAAAAATGGCCATGTCCAAAAACACCAGCTAGAAACCAGTGAGCACCCAATCTTCCAGCTACTCCTAAAGCAAACCGACGCTATTCAAAGACTGGCAGATCAGTTCCAATTAGCGATACAACCCGATGACCTCATCGACCTTTTTTATTTTTTCTTGCGAGACGATTACGCGTTAACAGTCGACTATCTATATCAGTCCTTAGTACCAGCAAATCCTCAAATCAAGAAAATCGTCCAGACCATTGAAACCAGCTTGGATAGCCTTTCCCAGCGTTTATCTATCCCCTTAGAAAACAAGGAGTTTCTCACTTGGGAGATATACAACGTTCAGCGGGTTTTTTTAATCGACAACTTTATCCTCTTTAATAAGAAAAAAGCCTTTCGGCAGAACGCCTTGGCAGAATACCCTTTGCTGATTCCGCTCCTTAGAAGCGAATTAATTCAACTGACAGCTGTTATGGAACATAAATGGACCGACTCGGCTCTGGACGAAGTTCTCTACATGATTTTAATCCATTGGCCTAATCTTAATAATAAGTTGGAACAGTTTTACGCTACCATCTCCATTGGCATTTTTTGTGACTATGACACCGAGCACTCCGATTTCTTAGGACAATTAATTACTTTTCATTTTGGCAACTCCATTAACATCACAATCTTAACTGCCCAGACTGAAAGGGAGGCCTTACTAGAAAAGCAGCACTATGACCTCTTCATTACCAACCTATCTTGCTTCGATCCAGAGGACGCTCATGTCATTTGTATTAATGCCGTGCCAACCATGCACGATTGGAAAAACATTCAGCAAAATATCAAGCGCATTGCCGCCAGTCAAGATTTTATTACCACCCGTTTTATCCATTGATCATCGTCAAAAAAAGCTTTCTCATTAGCCAGTACTGGCTAATGAGAAAGCTTTTAAATCACCTTATTCCGCCACTTTATAGGCCCACCCGTCATAATTACTCGCCAAAATATTTATAGCCAAGATGTTCATAAGCAATTTGAGTCGCCACACGACCTCGGGGAGTCCGTTTAATAAAGCCCTTTTGAATCAAATAAGGTTCGTACATATCTTCCACCGTTTCCATCTCTTCGCTAATATTAACAGCCAATGTGCTTAAGCCAATTGGCCCCCCTTGATAGAGTTCAATCATCGTTCGTAAAATTTTCTGATCCACATAATCCAAGCCTTCATGATCCACTTGCAACATCGCCAAAGCTTGATCCGCCACTTGACGATTGACGACCCCATCACTTTGAACTTGCGCATAATCACGGACTCTTTTTAACAGACGGTTGGCAATTCGCGGTGTCCCTCGAGAGCGACGAGCAATTTCATAAGCCCCCTCATCGACGATTTCCGTATTAAATATGTCCGCCGTCCGCAAAACAATTTCCCGCAAATCTGCCGTTTCATAATACTCCATATGAGACACAATGCCAAAACGGTCCCGCAAAGGCGCCGACAACATGCCCGCCCGAGTCGTGGCACCCACCAACGTAAAGGGCGGCAAAGAAAAATGAACCGGATGAGAGGTAGTCCCCTGACCTACCATAATATCCACGTAAAAATCTTCCATAGCGGAATACAACATCTCTTCCACCACCCGAGGCAACCGGTGAATTTCATCAATAAATAGCACATCACCAGGCTCCAGCTCATTCAGCATCGCCACTAAATCACCTGGACGTTCAATCGCTGGCCCACTGGTCGTTCGGATTTGTACCTCCATCTCGTTGGCAATTACCATGGCCATCGTCGTCTTACCTAATCCCGGCGGTCCATACAACAAAACGTGATCCAAAGATTCCGACCGACTACGAGCTGCTTGAATGTAAATACTCAATTCCTGTTTGACCTTTTCTTGGCCAATATACTGGGATAGACGTTGGGGCCGAAGTGACGTTTCAATAACTTCTTCTTCGGGGGTTGCTTCACCTGCCAGCAGTCGTTCCTCTTCTGTCATCTCACGTCAACTCCTTTATTTTTTCATTAACAACTTCAAACCGTGACGCAGATAACCATCTGTCGTCTTCGCTTCAACGGATTCCAGCTCTTTACTGATCCGCTTGATTTCACGTTCACTGTAACCCAAGGCAACCAGAGCTTCCAAAGCTTCTTCCAAAATGGTATTGGGGCTAGTCTCTTTCGCCATAGCCTCAACCGCCAACTCGCTCATAGCTAAGTCCCCAAGTTTGCCCTTCAAATCCAAGACCATCTGTTGAGCCGTTTTTTTACCTACTCCCGGGAATTTGGTTAAATACTTAAAGTCTTCCGATTCCACTGCATTAACCAACCCACCGTGATCATCACCTGCCATAATCGCCAACGCGCTTTTTGGCCCGATTCCTGATACACTGATCAATTTGATAAATAATTGTTTTTCTTCCAGTCCACTAAAACCATAGAGCGTTAACGAATCTTCCCGCACCGCCTGATAAACATAAATTAACGTTTCCATGCCAAAATCAGCGGAATGACGAAAAGGATTAGCCACCGCCACTTGATAGCCGATGCCAGCCGCTTCTACCACAATATAATAAGGACTAATATGGGTAATCTTCCCACGAATATATTCGTACACACTTTTCTCCTCCAGTATCCATGGCTCAGGCTTTTTTCAAATATGAGCACATGCGTTCCCTCCAATTGTACCATAAAAGTTTCTGAGAAAGAATGGTTTGCCATCAAGAATCAATCTTCATACCTGAAACTACGGTTAAAAGTCTCTTCCGCCGCTTAAATACTTTGACTCACACTTTTTGAACTAAATGGATCTAAGAAAATACTCGTTGAGTCTGTGGTTCAAAGTTACTTGGCTTACTTAAAAATAAACTTAAAGGAAGACGCTCCGATTGTCGCGACTAATCTGGAAAGGCTTTGAGACAATAAAAAACGTCAGAGATATCTAATAGATTCTCCAACGTTTTAATTAGTCGAATAACACTTTGTATTCACCATACCCCTCAGCATCTAGCTGACTGACTGGCACAAATCGTAAGGCCGCTCCATTAATACAATAGCGTAAGCCTCCAAACTCTTCCGGACCATCGTTAAAGACATGTCCTAAGTGGGAATCTGCCTCGCTACTGCGAACTTCCACGCGAGCACGGCTTAAACTTAAATCTTCTAATTCTTTAATCGTCGCAATCGGCTTGGTAAATGAAGGCCATCCACAACCGGCATCGTATTTATCTTTAGAAGAAAACAAGGCTTCACCACCTACGATATCAACATAAATCCCTTCTTCATCAAGGGCATCATACTCACTGCTAAAGGGCTGTTCCGTACCACTTTCCTGAGTTACCTGGAACTGTAACGGCGTCAATTTTTGACGTAATTCATCTTCTGACGGTTTCATTCGCAATCCTTCTTTCTTAGTCTTGGAATTTAGCTAACATTCGTTTAACTTGAGCCACTGGAAAGCCGACAATCGCGTAATAATCTCCTTTAATCGCTTCGACCAACAATGATCCTTGACCTTGAATCCCATAAGCTCCTGCCTTATCCAAGTGCTCCCCGGTAGCAATGTACTCATGAATTTCAGCATCTGTTAAATCAAAGAAAGTCACTTCAGCAGAGACAATCTGTTGCTCAATCCGCGTTGGATTCATCATATAAACGCTAGTATGAACATGATGCTTTCTGCCACTTAACTTACGTAACATCTCAAAAGCTTCCTGATCATCTTGAGGTTTTCCTAGTATTTCATCGCCAACTACTACGATTGTATCACTACCAATTACTAAATTGTGAGGATTTTGCTTACAAATTAATTGGGCTTTTTTTTGAGCCATTTCAAGAACATAATCCAGTGGCGTTAATTCTCCAACAATACTTTCATCAATGTCCGCAGGCATCGTTTGAAACTCCTCGATAATTTTAGCCAGTAACTCTTTTCTTCTCGGTGATTGTGACGCTAATATAACGGTCATCGTTAATCCTTCTTTCTTTTAAACACTTATCTAATTGGCACCCAAAAGGGTTACCACTTATTTCTCTATCATCATTTTGTTTCGGATAGCTATTTTTGCTAACGTTGCTACTATACTCCTATGTCGGCCAAAAATAAAGTGTTTTTAAGAGATATTGTGAAAAAAATAATTAACTATAAGTTTTTATTAATCGTTACGTTCAGTACCATAAAAAAAGAGATCATTTTTTTCACGAATAAAGCCCATCGACTCATATAATCCTTGAGTCACCGATTGATCCTCAGGGATTTCTATAAAAATCGGACTCTCCGTCCCCTGAGAAAAAGCCAACACTTCTTTAATTAAGGCTTGAGCCACACCTTGTCCACGGGCACTTGGGGTAACATAAAGATCGCTTAACTGCCACTGCTGAGCCTGCTTCCCTGAAGAAAAACTTGGGTATAGCATAACAAAGCCAACCACTTGTTCCTCCGGTATCGCCAGCCAACTGTAAGACTCCTGATTTTCCAATCCCTGTCGTAAAAAATCCTCAGCTCCTGCCAAATCACTGTCTTGCTGAGAGGACACCCGATAAGCATTAAATAACTCACTTAACTCGTTAATATCTTCTAACTCCGCCACGACGATTTCCATTTTCCAGCTCCTCCTAATCAATACTTGTCTTAATAGTATAGCATTTTTCAGGAAAAGCTCCCCTCAAAAAGACGCTGGCAGACAGGGAAGTTACTGTCTGCCAGCGTTTATCAAAATATCGTTCTAATTCAGCAAATCACCGCCCTTTAAATCAGCCCGATAACGAACCCTTTCGACACTTAACTCCCGATTCAAATCCCCCATTATCCCTTGAATCGTCGAATTTGATGGCAAATGAAAGCTGTAACGACTTCCCCGAATAACCTCTGCATCAGGTTCAAAACGACGCTTTGGGTCGTAACACCTCTGAACCTCTTCCACTACCATATTATGGGTAGAAAAATAATAATCGATAAACGAAGCCCCCTTTGCCTCGTCATTAAAATAGACCTCAATTGTTTCGACTTTAGGTCGCATCATGTATTTCTTTTGAAACTTTTTTAAGGTAACTAGGGTCAAAAAAACGGCCACCGTCCCCCAGATCACAATCCGATAATAACCCATCCCTGTAGCCAGACCAATAACAGCCACCACCCAAAGAGTGGCAGCGGTTGTTAGCCCACGAATCAACCCCTTAGATTGAATAATCGTCCCTGCACCTAAAAAGCCAATCCCCGTAATCGCTTGAGCCCCCAGTCTGCCAACATCTACCTTCACCACATTCGCCCCTAATGGATTCTGTTTAATTAACAGTAAAGACGCCGCCAACATCTCAAGGGAAATCAAGGAAATAATCGTGGTCCCTAGACACACTAAAATATGAGTCCTAAAACCAGCCGGGCTATTTTTATTTTCCCGCTCTGAGCCGACAACCCCACCTACCAAAATTGCCAGCAACAACCTGATTAACACCGTCTTAATTGGCACGAAGATCCCCCCTTTCTTGACTCACATCCCTTTAAGCGTCAGTTTTTCAAAGTAAAGCCAGTACAAGCGCATGCAAACATAAGCTGGCACAGAGATAACAAACAACAAAAATACTCCAGCTGTATGGATTACAGCCCATTCGCTGAAAAGGAACATTAAGATTGACACCATTCCTAAAACAGGGTTAGCCATCAAGACATAAAAAGGCTTCAGCATGCCTTCTTTAAAACTCAACTTGAAATGAGCGTGAACCGGAAAAAAGATCAGACAGTAAGCAACAAATAACAGCCCCAACAATAAACTGACGTAACCTAAAGGTCTTCCCGCCAGTCCCTCTAAGTACTGATTGTTTAACAGCAAGACATACCCCACACCGTACATCAACAACGCCGGCTTGATCATCGGCCTGAAATTAGCCCGGTAAATCAGCCAAAACTCTCGAAAGCTCACCACCCATTCCCCAGTGGTTAACTGACACCTCAGCATTGTATACACGGTCAGCGTCGCTGGGAAAAGCCCAAAAATACCACCACCCAGTAAGGTAAAAAAACACCATAAGACATTTAAATAGAAGAAACTGTAAATCACTGTACTGATCTGATACACTCGCCTGCCCACCTCTTCACTCCTATTCCTTAATCGATCCGATCGAAACCCCTTTGACAAAATGTTTTTGGACAAAAGGGTAGACCATAATAATCGGTACCACCGCCACAATAATCGTGGCCATCTTTAAAGACTCACCGGTAATCGTAATTTTAGACAGAGAATCATAAGAGGCCGTCCCCTTAAGCAAAGCCTCTGTTAACGCCTGCTGCTTCGTCAGCATCTCTTGCAACAAAGTCGATAAAGGTCGTAAATTCGCATTTCTGACATAAAAAGACCCTGTGAACCAATCATTCCAATGACCAACAGCATTAAATAAGGCCACCGTCGTAACCACCGGTTTACTCATTGGTAAAATCAACTTAAAAAATATGCCAAATTCACTAGCCCCATCGATTCGGGCAGCCTCTTCCAGACTCTCTGGAATCGACATGAAAAAAGTCCGCATAATCATGATATTGTAGACACTGTATAAACTAGGTAAAATATACACCCAAATCGTATTGGTAATGCCAAGGGTTTTTAAGACCAAATAATAAGGAATCGTCCCTCCACTAAATAGCATGGTGAAGAACACGAAAAAAGTCAGCACCCGTCTACCTGGTAAAGTTTTTTTCTTTAAGGCATAAGCTGCCATCGCTGTCAGAAAGACACTAAAAAAAGTGCCAACCACAGTCCGAAAAACAGAGATTCCTATAGCATTAATAATATCTGATGTCTTAAAAACCTCCTGAAAGTTCTCAAGAGTCCAAGACCTTGGCCAAAAATAAATACCACCTTTTTCCGAATCGGCCCCTTTATTAAAACTCAATGCCATAATATTGAGAAAAGGCAAAATAATCGTTAAACAAAGAGTCGTTACCACGGTATAATTAAAAACCTTAAAAACCTTCTCCGAGAGGGTTTCCTTTACTTTCATCTGCTGCCTACCTCCTTTGTTGTCAGTGTTCAGGCCCCCAACCACTTAACACCTGCACCACGCTGTTAATACCTTAGTTCCAACTTCTCATCCTTCACTTTTTTCTCCACAAAGGCGATATAGTCCGCCAAGCCCGATCCATTTAACAACTCCCGACTTTCCTTCAAAATCTTTTTCACTTCCCCCTCGTCCTTGGCATAATAAGCCCGCAATAAATTATCAGTATAGGTATCAAAGGCAATTTTTAATTTGTCATCTGTATCAAATTCAGATAAAAAAGATTTCGGCGACAAACCGTCAACAACTTCCGCATTCTTAAACTTTTCATCGTAATTAAATAACTCAATAATCTTTTGGGATGGACCCGATTCGTCCTTAGCTCCCCACTCCTCTTCCCCAAAATCCTCTTGACTGGCGATATCAGTATTACCTAAAATTTCCGCCCAATGATTGCCAACCCCTGCAAAGCCCAATTTTTTAGCTTCATCAGGTTTCTCCTTCAACAACTGTCTGACACTGTCCTTAACCACTGGATTGCCAGCGCTGTCCAGATCGTAATCCCGACCTTCTAAGCCATATTGAGCCAATAACTTCCCTTCACGACTAGCTAGGAAATCAGCAAACTTCACAATCTCTTCCGGATTTTCAGTTGTCACCGGTACCGACCAGCCATTGTAGCCTGTCTTATAAGCCAACGCCATACGATAGGGACCTTCTGCGGTGTCAAGTGGCCCCAAAGGCACATACTTCAACTCATTGTTTTGTGGCATAAAGTTGTGAATATCGGCTATGACACCAAAAGATTTATTAATCACACCCTCTGTCGCCTTATTCTCTTCCATCGTATAAAACTCCTTGTGCATCAGACCTTCTGCAAGCAATGACCTGACATACGCAACCCGCCGTTCCGGATAATCCGTCTGACTTTCAAACACCAAATTTCCATCCTTGTCCCCTAAGAAATATTCATCGCTTTCACCATTCCACGTTAAATCATTGTAAATGAAGCGACGATCCGCTCCACCCCAGATTGTTGGTCCCAAGGGCGTAATCTCACGACCATTATTATCCTTTAGGCCCAGTCCTTTAATCTCTTTAAGCAACTGATGAACCTGTTCCGATGTGGTAATTTCCTCTGGTTTAATGCCTAACTGATCCACCACATCTTGTAAGACATAACTGCCCCCAACAAATTTCCGCTTAACTGTTCCCGGATAGCGAGGGATCTCCATATGAACAAAATAGACCTTCCCATCAAATTCTTCGCGGAACATGATATTTTCTTCCGTATCTCTCGGCAAATACCCCTTTTCAAAATACTTACCATAAACATTGGACTCCTTCAGATAAGGCCCAATATCTGCAAACTGCCCCTCACGAGCAGCTTTTAGGATAACCGGCATCTCAGGACGTCCACTATTATTTAAATAATAGGACACAAAATCTGGCAAATCCCCTGCTGCCAAACCTGCTGTCAACCCTTCCAAGGAACTATTAGCCGAAACCGTTTGTAGCTCTAACTCAATCCCAGTCCGTTTTTTTATTTCAGCCATTAACTCCGGATTTAACTTCGTCTCTGCATCACTGGAAAAAACTAAACCGGTTATTTTACGATCCGCAATCCATGTATCCGGTGCGTCCTTTGGTTTCTCCTGACTTCGCTCCTCCTTTTTACCACAAGCCACTAAACCTATTGCCCCAATTACCATTAATGCCAGCAACCATTTTTTCAACCTCATCGTTTCTTCTCTCCTTTACCAAAGTGATGTCTCAAACTTTTTACTCGTAACCGTATTAACTGCTAGTACCATCACCAATCCAATAACCCCCTGCATCATTCCCACTGCGGTAGCATAACCAAACTGGCCACCTTGTAACCCAGTTTTAATTACATAAGTATCGATAATTTCTGATAGTTCCGTATTCCCCGGGGTTTGCAATAAATAGATTTGATCAAAACCCGCCGACAAAACATTCCCTAATGACAAGATAAACAAGATGATAATCGTCGGGCGAATCCCCGTTAACGTAATATGCCACATCTGCTTCAACTTACTGGCCCCATCAATCGCGGCTGCCTCATACAAAGACAAATCAATCCCCATAATTGCCGCAAAATAAATGATGGAGTTCCAACCAATGTCTTTCCAAATATAACTAGCAAACATAACCGGACGAAAGCTGCTTTCTTCCATCATAAAAAAACGAGAACCGTCGCCACCTAATAAATTAATCACGTTGTTAACCAACCCCACATCGGGAGCCAAGATCCGCTGGACTAACCCGACAACGACTACCCAGGATAAGAAATGGGGGAGATAAACAATACTCTGAAAAACATTTCGCAACTTAGTCAACTTCATTTCATTAAATAACAAAGCCAACACAATTGGAAAAGGCAATGCAAAAATCAATTTCATCCCGCTAATAATTAAGGTGTTCTTGATGTATTTCCAACTATTTGGATCGGCAAAAAAACGTTTGAAATAGGTCAGACCTACCCAATCACCACCAAAAATACTTCGATCATAGCGAAACTCCTTAAATGCCAAGACCAACCCACTCATCGGCATATAAGAAAATACAATAAAAAATACCAGACAGGGCAACAACATAAAATAAAACGCACGATGCATTTTTATTCGTTTCCACAAATACCCTTTTTTAGTTTTTGCTACTGATTTCGTCATATTGAATGCCATCCTTTCCTCACTCTAACCTAGTTCGTCCCTAATCAAAATAAAATGGATTAGTAAATGCCACACGCAGCCCGGCTTCATTAAACAAACTAAGGCGCATATAACGACAGGCTACCGGAACCTCTAACTGAATACTCATAACCTCACTAACTTCTCCCATTGCCAAGACGCCCTCATTAGATTCCACCACATAGGTCGCCCCTCGTTCAACCCCATCATTTTCCACAGACATTACTAGCTGAATTTCTCCACGGGGCAGGGAGTCACCTATAGAATACAACTCATTAACCATTGCTTCTAACCGCGGTCCCACGGTCACATAACTCTGTCCCATAGCAATCGCCTCTAAAACAGCTCGGGGACTGGCATCAGCTTCACATTGAACATACAAACTAGAGGGCGCCTTTTGCCTTTCCACTCCATGCCAATCTCGCCCACAAGTTGCCGGAATCTGAACTCCCTGATCCAAGAGCTGAGTCCACTTCGCAAAGGCATCTAAATTACACGGCTCTAAGTGAGGCCCAAAGGAATTCCAAACTTCAATATAATCCAACGACTCCAAATTATTAAGCACATAATTCCACTGACAGCCAGTACAATACGGCGTCCCCATACTAAAAGGATGAGCCATCCCAATAAACAGCCCTTGTGTTTTTAAATCTGCCAGCACCTGTTCAATTCGCTCTTCACTGATTTCTGTCCAGTCTACCCCTTCAAAAAATTCTCCCTTATGAAGCAAAATATGACCAAAAAAAGTCGTTAGTTCCATGCCATAAATAAGGCTTACCTCTACTTTTAACTTGTCATAAAAGGGAGCCATCGTATTGTGATCCGTAATCGCCAAGTATTCAATGTTTTCCGTCTCGGCTGCATCCACCAATTCCTGAGTCGTGAATACCGCATCGCTGTGACAAGTATGAGTGTGCAATTCAACCTTGTGATAGCTTATTTCCGATAAATCTCGAATAGGACGGGCCTTTTTCGCTTTCTCAGGCAAGTTCACTTTAAAGGCTTCCTTACTTGGCTCCACTTCGTCAAACTCTCCATAAATTCGACAATCGACTACCAGCTTTTCCGTCACGACTGCATGACAATTAAAGGAAATCCGCCACATTCCAGCCTCTAACTCCCCATGTATAAACCCCAGTGACGAGTGCTCCTTGCCAATGGTTATGGCCTCCTGTTCCATAAAACGATGAGATGCCCCGAAATAACAAGACGGTGAAGAAACACTAACCGTCACTAAATTGCGGATACCCTCACCTTCTGCTGGGTGCTCCCTGTAAGTGGGATGAGCCCCAACATAACGACGCCATTCCCCCTCAATCCGTTTGGGATCCTCCTCCCAAATCTTCTCGACAACGTAATCGATGTGTAACCTCACTAATCCCTTCGGAATTGGCACTTTATATTCAACATGACCATTTGTCATATCCGGTGACAAACTTAAGGAATAGTTTCCTAACGCTTTTTCCACGAGACATCAACTCCTGTTTTTCCATATTTTCCAACTAACCTCCCCACGAATGACCAAAGCCTCCAACCACACGAGACCTTAGGCAGACCTCTCTATGAACAATGTTAGCAAAGTCTGTACACGCTTTCAATTTATTCAATGACTTTTTTTGTCACCCACTTCCTTTCAAATTAATAGATATTAAAAGAAAAAGACACCTTGAATAGACTGTTTTTCTACCCAAGATATCTCTCGTGCTTCAATTAGTTGTCGTAATTCCGTGTAATAATCGCCTCAATCAATCCCGGACCAGGAAAATCTGCCACCACAATCCCCACATGCTGAAGGCCTTGGATCATTATGTAGTTTTGAGTCAGTGTGTTCGTTCCTTCAAAAACAATCGCCGAGAGGCCCAGAACAAGCCTAACTCTTGGAAAATCTGGATAAATCTGGCATTTCAGAGTCGTTAACCCCATCAGCAAACGCCTGCCATCTGTCTTTGGAAACATGTGCCCACTGGCTACAAAATAAGGAAATACGCCACCACTACCACTGAGGTAATTAATAAATTGACGCTGTTGTCGGTCCTCATCTGCTCTAATTAACTGTCCTTTTATCGGCAGCCACTTATGCTTATACATGTCCCAAATCGATCGCAACTGATACCTATCCTGAATCTCAAAGTCAGCATAATTAAGGCCATAAGATGAGCCTTTAAAATCCCTGAGAAACACCAATTTTCCACGAGTATCCCCTAGTCGCGGATTTCGATTGGACGCCATATAAATCAGCCCATAATCAGCAAGCTCCTCGAGATACCTCTCAAAGCGATTAGCAAACTCATCATCACTTTCCTTACTGTACTCTTGCTTCACTCGCATATAAACCGTCTCACTAGGATACTGTTTCAAAAATTCAGTGGTTTCCCGCAATACATCAGCAAAATTTTTATTCAAATAAACCAAATCATGATGAATAGCAAAGTCCCCTTGGTACAACCTGGCCCGAATATCCAAAAATCGGATTCCTGACAATAATTGATCTCTTATGCTTTTTCGTTGATTTCTAACAAGAATTCCTCCTGGACCATTAGAGGCCGAATCATGGGTTCCTGGCAACGATAAAGAAGATAATAACCGCTCATCCCCAATCCCCCCCATCCACGATGCCCGCTCCACCTCTACTCCTGCTTCATTAGAATAAGCAAGGTGACCTTGGGCCAACGCCTTAACAGGCCTCAACACTAATAAAGCTAAACCGATGATTATTACGTCATACATATTGTCTCCTTCCCTTCATTGATGTAACGGATTATTCTCTTATCCTTTCTAGGATAACTGCGTTTATACGGTAAGTTTAACATAATCAAGAACGAATTAACGTATCGGTGCGTAAAAAAAGAGCCCTGTCGGAAATTTGACAGGCCTCTTGATAAAACACGGTAATTATTCTATTTTACTTACGCCTACTTAAGTCGTGACACACTCCCACAACAGAAAACAACCTATTTACTGCCAGGAGTCCAGCGGTCCAAACGTTTTAGCATCAAGGGATAATAAACCAACATAACCGCTCGTCTCAAGCCAGAAAGGTCTTTGCTTTTTTTTATGTGTGTCAGTCCAATTTTTTTCATGTCATCGATACTCAAGTCTCGATCAATAAAGCAACCGTTGTCGTAGCATTTGTCGCAATATCTCCCCGATAGAAAGGTCCCTTGTTCCACAGCTCGATTGTGGTTCAGCAGTGGCATGCCACAACTCTGACAGATTGTTTTCATTATAAGTCACTTCTTTCTGACTACTCGTCGCTAGTACTATTTTTATTTTTCCTTCTATTCAATACCTGAATAAACTAAAAAATCTCATTTTAACTATATCGGTAGGTTTAAAGGTTACATTAATAGGTCGATGCTAAATAATGACTACTCCTCGCGCCTCTATGCGTTTATAACTGATGGTTTTTTGGCTCACTTCCCCTCATGACGCCACGCAACAAAATGGAGCACCAAGGAAAGCACTAAAAACCCAATAGCTCAGTAGTCAATCTAGCAACGAGCTCCTTTATCATTTATACTAGACTTACCTGATACAGATGGAGGAATACTCAATGGACATCAAAGAAAAGTTAAAGAAAATCCGTTTAGATCATCATCAAACACAAGAGGACATGGCGAATCTCTTTCACGTTTCCAGACAGACCATCTCCAGTTGGGAAAATGGCAGAACTTATCCTAATATTGATGTTCTAATCAAAATGAGTGATTATTATAAGATTTCTTTAGACGACTTGATTAAAGAAGACAATGACATGGTGGATACCTTTAGCAACGCCATAAAAAAAAGCAAAACTAGAAAACGACTTATTCTTTGCTTAAGTCTGATATTACTGATAATAATTAGCGCAAATCTGATAACCAGCCTCAGTAATTCTCGACGGAATGAACATGGTTTAGCTCCCAACGATTTATTATCCCATCGTTTTAGACTTGCGTATGATCCCAAAGTCGAAATTGCCGACGCTTATTTGGATTTTTCTAAAGACAGCCTCAACCTCTTTAAAAAATATAAACCAATTAAACCAGATACGACTCCCGAAAAAGTATCAAAAACAACGAATGATATGAAAGAATCAGGAAAAGTGGATGACTTTCGCACCTACCAACACATCATGGTAACCATCTCTGAGAACCAATACCTCGTCACCGGTGATAGTTTCAACGAAACCTACACTAGAGTAGATAGCAAGCGAATTAAAGATACCGATGGTGTAGAATATATCATTGAATAAAAATAAGGAAAGACACGATGTATGAGCCGTGTCTTTCCTTATTTAAATCCCCCCTTTAGAGCTTGTCTCTTTTACTTCATTCGCTACCACTCACTCCCTTGTATATATTTGTTTTGCATATCCTTTTCACCACAATTATACAGCCTCGTTCATTGTAATATTCAAGTGATTTGCATCTTAGTAGCCTTTATCTGAAGAGCTATTCTCCACTTGTAATAATTCTTCCACCTTCCTATCCAAACACTTCGCTGCCTCAATATGAACGTATTTTTGTTGACCTCTGCCTTAAACTAATACAATCCTTCCAACTAGCTTAACTGACCTCTTTTTGCTCCTAATGTTAATGAGATACATTTCGTTCTTTTAACCAAAGCCCTTCACTGTTCAATAGTTTAACTCTATACGTAAACTATCTGAAAATTCACAAGTGAAAAAGAGTCGGTTAGCTACTTTTACAAGAAACTAAACATATGCTAATACTAAGATAGCACACTATTTTGATACCTTCTTTGATCAATACAAGTGATGCATGACGTAAAATAATGAGGCTAGAGATGAACCTTTCTAAAGAGAATCCACCTATTAATCAATTGATTTGATTGCAATAATCAGTTACCACAAATGACCTAATGACACTTAAAACAAAACTAATAACCCAATTAGCTAAACCGTTATGAAATACCTTCATATCAACGCTATACAGTTGCTTCATCAAAAAGCTAGCATAGAACAGCATCATCTGATTTCGGATTTAGGCTAAAAAACAATGAAAAATTAGATAACAACTTGTCTCATATAATTGTTTTTCAATCGAAATGACGATCATATAACAGGTCGTCTCTCTTTTCTAAAAAACGGTTATGGCAACTGTTGACGTTGACGGTCTCTCTCAAACTATTGGCTAAACTGATATAGAAGGCTTCAATTATCACTCCTCGTAGCAAATTCACGAAATCGCTTGACGTTTGTTCACTTGCTAAACACACCTAACTAGGCCATGAGGGTAGCCATTAAAGGTGAATTATCGTGTGATTTAATCAGCTTTTTATGATTTAGCTTGCGTTTGTTACCTGTCTGAATAGATGAGACCGTTCCTTTTAAGCTCTTATCCTCATGAATTCCCATCAAAACCTCTATTTTAACCTTGTCATTCTTCCTCTTTTCATTTTTCACCATTTTAAAAACGGAATTACCCCTTTTTTGCGAATAATATAGTAAGCGCATCATTTCAAGAAAGGAGGTCTGCCATGATGCCATAAAAAACTAGAAAAATGTTAGTAAAACACTGGATATTTAATGAATTTCCGCTTATAATGGGGGCATAAAAATAAGACCCGTCAAGAATAAATACTCTCTGATTTCAAGTCAACCATTAGAAAGTTGAGGTTAATTGATGGGTCAAAAAAGAATGACAGTCAAAAACGATTTATTGTTTAAAAAAATTTTCGGCTCGCCAGCCAATAAGCGCATATTAAAAGGGCTTCTCACTGATAGTTTAGACATTCAAATTGAGTCACTTGAGATTCAAAATCCCTTTAACATTCAGACATTCCGTGACGCCCATAAACAAAATCGTTTGTTGTATACTAGCGTTGATATTTCCGCCAAAATACAAGGCGGCATTTCCATTATTATTGAATTGCAACTCCAGTCTCGGCGTTTTTTCCCCGAGCGACTCCTCTATTATTGGGGCGAACGATTTAATGCTAATTACGCCCATACTGAAAAAGAGGATATCAAATACCGCTCACTGAAACCTGTTTTTGTCATCAGTATTCTAGACTATGTGATGTTTCCCGATGATCAGGATTTACGGCGTACGTTCCACATTTATGATGCTGAACACCAACATATTTTACGTAGTAAAGATGGTACCTCTTTAATGCAAATGACTTTTATTGAATTACCGAAAATTAATGGGAATGTCCCACCTAAGTTAGTTGATTGGGTTGATTGTTTTGTTTTCGGTATGGTACAAGAGACGGCAAAAACTTATATAAAAGATGTGATTAAATTAGTTGATGA